>CALFNI010000335.1 GCA_937902695.1 uncultured Rhodanobacteraceae bacterium | reverse complement strand
CGATTCGGCTGCAGGCCATGGATGGCCTGTCAGTCGAACCCGTTCGCCCGTAGCGAACCCTCGCCTTTAGGCGAGGGTTCGGCGCCGAGGGCGTGTTCTCTTTGGTTACTTTCTCTTGCACGCGCAAGAGAAAGTGACCCGCCAGCCAGGATGGCGGACGGAAACACAGGGACGTGAGTCGGTTTTCGCGAATCGGCGAAAGCGGAGCAAAGGCAGATGGATTCCCGCTTCCGCGGGAATGACGGAGGGGTCGAAATGGATTCCGCTTCCGCGGGAATGACGAAAGAGAGCGAATCGGCCGCCAGGATGGCCGCCGGAAAAACACACGGACGCAACTCGGCTATCGCGACAACCCCAACCGCCAAAGCGCGACCAAGACACGATCCCGGGAAATGGGATCCAGACAGGCGCTACGCCGCATACCGCTGCACGCGATTCCGCCCACCCGACTTGGCCGCATACAACGCCTTGTCCGCCGCCTCGAGCAACGCCTCGATGCGCGCCGGCGTCTCGAGCTGCGCGAGCCGCGCAACGCCTATGCTGACCGTCGCCGCGTCGCGAAGCTCGGGGCACTGCTCGCCGAGCTTCTCGGCGACGCGCGTACGCAATCGCTCGGCGAGCGCGATCACCGCGTCCGGGTCGCGGTCCGTGACGATCGCGACGAACTCCTCGCCGCCGATGCGGCCGAGCAGGTCGCCCGCGCGAAGGCAGCGGCGCATCGCCTCGACGCCGGCGACGAGGACGCCATCGCCGAAAAGATGCCCGTGCGCGTCGTTGATCTGCTTGAAGTGGTCGAAGTCGATCAGCAGCAGCGCAAGCTCGCGGCCGTCGCGCGCGCAGTCCTCGATCTCGCGCGAGAGCACGCGCAGGCTGTGCGCACGGTTCGCGACGCCGGTCATCGAGTCGGTGATCGCCGACTGGTAAAGCTCGATCGCCTGCTGCTCGAGCTTGTCGTTCGCGCCGGCGAGGGCGACGCGCTGGCGTTCGATCTCGGTGTTGCGGCGCGCCAGCGCATGGTTCAACCGGTTGACGCCGACGAAGCGCCACAGCATCAGCAGCAGCAGGGCGACGAGGCTCGCCATCGCGACGAGTCCGATGCGACGCTGGAGGCTCTGCTTGGCGAGCAGCGCCTCCTTGAGCTCATTGTCCTTCGACAGCAGCGCGACGCGTGCCTCGGCTTCGGCGCGGGCATGCCGCGTTTCAAGCGCGCCAAGCTGGCGGCTCGCGCGGATGCCTAGCTGCTCTTCGCGCTCGGCGGCGTACTTGTGCGCGAAGCGGAGCGCATCGGCGTCGTCGTGCTCGGCGCGGGCGAGCTGTTCGCGCGAGGCGTACGCGAGCGCGAGCTGCGGGCGCAGGCGCGCCGCTTCGAGGCCGGCGATCGCCTCGTCGAGTAGGCCGTGTGCGCGCAGGCGATCGTGCTCGAGCAGCGCGATCGCGGCGAGGTCGAGCAGCGCGCGCGCCACGGTTTCGCGCTGGCCGATCTCGCGGCCGAGCTGCAGCGCGATCTCGAGCTCGGCGGCGGCATCGTCGTTCTGGTGCTGGCCGAGCAGCGCGCGGCCGAGCTCGAGATGCTCGAGGCCCTGATGCGGGCGATCGCCGAGCGCGTCGTCGATCGCGAGCGCCTCCTCGGCCGCCTTCTGCGCCGCCGGAAACTCGCCGAGATCGTTGAGAAGTCCCGCATACGCGCCGATCACCGGCGAGTATGCCGCCGGCGCGCCGCGTTTCGCGGCGACGTCGAGTGCACGCTCGAAGTACGAGCGCGACGTCGTCGCATCCTCGATTTCGCGATAGAGAAGCGCGACGTTGCGGTAGGCGATCTCGAGCTTGTCGCCGGTCTTCTCGCGCAACACGACGGCTTCGAGCGCCATGTCGAGCGCCTTGGCGAAATCGCCGCGGTCGCGGTAGACCGTCGCGAGATTGGTCAGCGATTGCGCGGTGCCGTACGGATCGGATGCCGCGCGATAGATGTCCAACGCGCGCTCCTGGTGCTGGAGCGCGCCGTCGAGATGACCGCGACGGCGCTCGATGACGCCGAGGTTCGCTTCGGCGAAGGCCGCCTGCACGCGATTGCCGCTCGTTCCGGCGACGCCCGCGAGCTCGAGCGCGAGCGTTTCGCAGCGTGCGTAGTCGCCTTGCGAGAGCGCGATTTCGACGCGCTGCGCGAGCGCGGTCGCAAGCAGATCCGCATCGTGGCGCTGCCGCGCGATCTCGGCGACGCGTCGCCACTCGCCGTCGGCGGCGCCGAGGGCGCCGATCGCGGAAAAGACGTTGCCGGCAATGACGACGCTCCAGCCGTCGGCCGCGGCGCCGCCGATTGCATGGAGGAGCGCGGCCGTCGTGGGCGTCTTCAGCACGTCGGCGGCCGCCTGCGAGAACCGCAGCGCCGAGCATCGCTGGCGCGGCAACCTCAACCTGCGCAAGCCCGGG
>CALFNI010000334.1 GCA_937902695.1 uncultured Rhodanobacteraceae bacterium | reverse complement strand
CTCCCCGGATAGGCCTCGACGACCGCCTGCTGGCGCCGGATCGCGCGCTGCAGGAACTCGTCCTCGGGGATCGCGGCCGCGAACTCGATGCCGACTTCGAGGAACCGGTCGGCGACCCGCGTCAGCTTCTCGCAGAGGTCGCGCCCCTGCTGCACGGTCGCGACGCGGTTCGCGACCATGCGGAAGCGGCGGACGCCGTATTCGCGCGAAAGGACCTTGATCAGCGCGTAGGCATCGGTCAGCGAGGCGGGTTCGTCGCAGACGACGATCAGCACTTCGCGCGAGGCCGCGCAGAACATCGTGACGCTTTCGGAAATGCCGGCCGCGGTGTCGACGATCAGCGTGTGGACCGGATCGGCGTAGCTGCAGAACGCGCGGATCAGCCCCGCGTGCTCGGCGGTCGAGAGCTCGGCCATGCGGTGCACGCCGGACGTCGCCGGCACGATCTTGAGCCCGTGCGGCGCTTCGACGACGACGTCGGCGATGCCGCAGTGCCCGTCGAGCAGATGGCCGAGGTGGCGCATCGGCTGGAGGCCGAGCAGCACGTCGACGTTGGCGAGGCCAAGATCGGCGTCGAGCAGCATCGTTTCCCTTCCCGACATCGCCATCGTCATCGCAAGATTCACCGCGACCGATGTCTTGCCGACGCCGCCCTTGCCGCCCGCGACCGCGATGACCTGCACCGGTTGCGCTCCGAGCGCTTTCAATCCGTTTGCCTGCTTCATGGACGATGCCTTTCGAATGCGTTCTTAGGAGTTGGCGAGCAGCGCGCGACCGAAGCGCTCGGCCATGACGCGCTCGTCGAACAGCGTGTTCTTCGAGCCGTCGGCAAGCCGGCACGCGAGGCGCCGCGCGTCGGCGACGTGAATGTCCTCGGGCACGCGCTGACCGTCGGTGACGAACTCGAGCGCGAAGCCGTGGCGCAGCACGATCGAGATCGCGGCGCCCGGCGACGGCGTTTCGTCGAGCTTGGTCAGGATGCAGTGCTTCGAGCCGAGCGGCGCGTACGCCTGCACGCTGTGCTCGAGCGAACCGGGAAGCAGGTTGGCCGGCAGCACGAGCGAGGCGCGCACGCGCGGCGCGTTCGCCTTCAGCGTATCGATGACCGACGGCAGGCGCGCGTCGCGCACCGTCATTCCGGGCGTGTCGATCAGCACCAGATCGCGATCGCCGAGGTGCTGCAGCAACCGCGCGAGCTCGTTGCTGTCCGAGGCCGTGAACGTCTGCACGCCGAGCGCGCGACCGTAGTGCAGCAGTTGATCATGCGCGCCGACGCGGAAATCGTCGGTGCCGATCAGCGCGACCGACTGGCGGCCGTGCTGCGCGACATGGCGTGCCGCGAGCTTGGCGAGTGTCGTCGTCTTGCCGGCGCCGGTGGCGCCGACGAGCGCGACGACGCCCGAGAGATCGCTCGCCGCCGGATTGACGCGCAGCCGGCGCGAGATGAGGCCGAGCGGCAGGTAGCGCGACTGCTCGGTCGAGATGTTGTTCGGAAGATCGGACACGATCGCGTCGGCGACGTCGCCCTCGATGCCGAAGCGCGTCAGGTCGCGCAGCACGCGCGCCCGGAGCGGATGGCGGCGATCGAGATCGTTCCACACCAGGCTCGAGAGCTGCGATTCGAGCAGCTGGCGCAGCCCGCCGATTTCATCGCGCATGCGCAGGCGCTCGGCACTCGCTTCGAGCGCGGCGCGCGCTTCGGCGGCGCTGACGCGCGGCGCGCCGTCCGTGTCGGCTTCGGCGTGCGGTGCGGCTGCCGGAACGTCGGCGACGCGCGGCGCCGCGGCGAGCGGCGCGACTTTCGGCGTCTGCGCCGGCGTCCTCGTCAATGCGGCAACCGATGCCGCGACCGGCGACTGCGAACGCGCCGCGGGTTTCGGCGCTTCGGCCATCGCGGGCTTCGCGACGTTGCACGACGACGTCGGCGGCGCGACTTCAGCAACAGGCTGCGTCGGCACGCGCGCGTCGCTGCGCTCGCCACGCAGCGGCTCGACCGCTTCGCGCACGAGCGCTTCATCGTAGTCGATGGCCGCCACGATCTCGACCATGCCGTCGCTGCGACGGCTCGACAGGATCACGGCATCCGGACCCTGGTCCTCGCGCACCTTCTGCATGGCCTGGCGCATGTCGCGCGCCGTGTAGCGTTTGATCTTCATGTCGTCTCCAACGAAGCGCATCGACATCGAAGCGCCTCAGCTTTTCCCTTCTCCCGCTCGCGGGAGAAGGTGCCGAAGGCGGATGAGGGAAAGCTCTTCCTGCAACGCTTCCCTCACCCGCGCCTTCCGGCGCGGCCTCTCCCGCACGCGGGAGAGGCGAAAATCGTTACCGTCCTACCGTCGAAACCAGTCGCACGCGGCGGTTGTCCGGAATCTCCGTGTACGCCAGCACGCGCATGCCCGGCGCCGCGTGTTGCACGAACCTCGCCAGCCATACGCGCAGCGGCGGCGGCACGAGCAGCGTTGCTGTTTCGCCGAGCATCTCCTGACGCTTCGCCGTATCGGCGACGCTCTTCTGCAGACGATCGGCGAGACCCGGTTCGAGCGCGGCACCCGCAGCCGGTACGCCCGAGAGCGATTGGAGCAATATCTGTTCCAGCTCGGGCGCGAGCGTGATCACCGGCAATTCCGCGCCCAAACCGCTGATCTCCTGCACGATCTGGCGGCCGAGCGCGACGCGCACGGCGGCCGTGAGCGCGTCGGGATCCTGACTCTGCCCCGCGTGCTCCGCCAAGGATTCGACGATGCCGCGCACGTTCCTGAGCGAGACGCGCTCGGCGAGGAGGTTCTGCATGACCTTGACGACGATGCCGAGCTGCAGGCGCTTGGGCACGAGATCCTCGACGAGCTTCGGCGCGCTCTCGGCGAGCCGGTCGAGCAGTTTCTGCACGTCTTCGTGGCCGAGGAGCTCGTGCGCGTGCGTCGAGAGGATGTGCGAGAGATGCGTCGCCATCACGGTGCCGGGATCGACGACGGTGTAGCCGAGCGTCTGCGCGTGGTCGCGCGTGCCGGCTTCGATCCAGAGCGCTTCGAGGCCGAACGCGGGATCGCGCGTCGCGATGCCCATGACGGTGCCGTGCACGCGGCCGGGATTGATCGCGAGCAGGCGATCGGGATGGATCTCGGCCGCGCCGACCGGCACGCCGAGCAGCGTGATGCGATAGCCGCCCGGCGCGAGATCGAGGTTGTCGCGGATGTGCACCGACGGCACGAGGAATCCGAGCTCCTGCGAGAGCTTGCGGCGAACCGCCTTGATGCGGCCCATCAGCTCGCCGCCCTGCGTGCGGTCGACGAGCGGGATCAGGCGATAGCCGACGTCGAGGCCGACCGCGTCGACCGGCTGCACGTCGTCCCAGCCGAGCTCCGCGGCCTCGCCGCCCGGCCCCGCCAGCGCCGGCACGTTCGGATTCGCCGCATTCGCCACCGGCGTCTTCGCGCGCTTTGCGATCATGTACGCCGCCGCGCCGCAGCCCGCGCCGAGCAGCAGGAACGCGACGTTCGGCATGCCGGGGATCAGGCCGATCAGCACGAGCACGGCCGCAGTCACGCCGAGCGCCTTGGGCTGCGCGAAAAGCTGGCCGACGACCTGCTTGCCCATGTCCTGCGAGCGCGAGACGCGCGTGACGATGATCGCGGTCGCGATCGACAGCATCAGCGCCGGCACCTGCGCGACGAGGCCGTCGCCGATCGTCAGCAGCGTATAGGTGCGTGCCGCGACGCTCGCCGGCAGGCCGTGCTGGAACACGCCGACCGCGAAGCCGCCGACGATGTTGATGAAGAGGATCAGGATGCCCGCGGTCGCGTCGCCGCGGACGAACTTCGACGCGCCGTCCATCGAGCCGTAGAAGTCGGCCTCCTCGCGCACTTCCTGGCGGCGCTCGCGCGCCTGCTCCTGATTGATCATGCCGGCGTTCAAGTCGGCGTCGATCGCCATCTGCCGGCCCGGCATCGAGTCGAGCGTGAAGCGCGCGGTGACTTCGGAGACGCGCGTCGCGCCCTTCGTGACGACGACGAAATTGATGATCGTCAGGATCGCGAACACGACGAGACCGACCGCGAAGTTGCCGCCGATCACGAACTGGCCGAACGCTTCGATGACCTTGCCGGCCGCGGCGTGGCCGCTATGGCCGTGCAGCAGCACGACGCGCGTCGAGGCGACGTTGAGCGCGAGACGAAGCAGCGTCGCCATCAGCACGATGGTCGGGAACGCGGCGAAATCGAGCGGCTTCAGCACGTACACGACCGCAAGCACGATGACCAGCGACAGCGCGATGTTGAAGCTGAAGAGCACGTCCAGCACGAATGTCGGCAGCGGCAGCATCATCATCGCGAGCGCGAGCATGACGATCAGCGGCGCGCCGAGGCCGCGGCGCCCTGCCTGCTTGAGATGATCGAAAACTGCGACGGCCGTGCTCATGGAGGGTTCCCGTTATCTCGTTTTGGGATCGGACAGCGACGGATCGACGTCGGGCGTCGGCTTCTCGGGATCGGGGCCGAGGCCCTCCGCCGCGCGGCGCAGCTGGAACACGTACGCGAGCACCTGCGCGACCGCCACATAGAGCGCCGACGGAATCTCGGCGCCGATTTCGGTGGTGCGATAGAGCGCACGCGCAAGCGGCGGCGCTTCGAGCAGCGTGACTTTCGATTTCCTGGCGATCTCGCGGATCTGCGCGGCGACGTGGTCTACGCCCTTGGCGACGACGACCGGGGCGCGATGCGTCCTGTCGTCGTACTTCAGCGCCACGGCGAAGTGCGTCGGGTTCGTCACGATGACGTCCGCCGTCGGCACGTCGGCCATCATGCGGCGGCGCGCGATCTGCGCCTGCATCTGGCGCACCTTGCCCTTCACCTCGGGGCTGCCTTCGCTTTCCCTGTATTCCTGCTTCAGCTCCTCGCGCGTCATGCGCTGGCGCTTGTGCCAGTCCCAGATCTGATATGGCAGATCGACCATGCCGATGCCCGCGAGCGCGGCCGCGAGCGCGAGCGCGGCGAGTCCGGCGAGGTCGAGCGCGCTCGATGCGGCGCTCCTGAGCGGCGCCGTCGAGAGCGAGACGAGCGCCGGAAATCCGTTGCGCAGCACGACGCCCGCGGCGATCGCGATGACGGCCACCTTGAGCAGCGCCTTGGCGAGCTCGATGGCGCTGCGCATCGAGAACATGCGGCCGATGCCGGCGAGCGGATCGAGCCGGCTGCCCTTGAAGCCGAGCGCCTTTCCGCTGAAATGGATGCCGCCGGTCGCGAGCGGTGCGGCGAGCGTCGCCACGAGCGCGACGACGAAGATCGGTGCGAGCAGCCAGAGCGCTTCGCTGCCGCCGCTCACCAGTGCCGCACCGAGCGCGTCCGAATCGTATAGCGCGGCGCGGCGGATCGAGAGGCCGTCGTGCAGGATCGCGGCGACGCGCTCGCCGAGCCCGTGCCGCATCGAGACGAGAGTCGCGACGCCGGCGAGCGTCACGACCGCCGCGGAGAAATCGCGCGAGCGCGGCGAATCGCCCTTCTCGCGCGCCTCGCGAAGACGCTTCTCCGAGGCGCGTTCGGTTCGGCTGTCCTGATCGTGATCTGCCATGGCTTACGGTCCGATCCCGAGCACGGCGCGCACGCCCGTGAACGCGGCTTCGCTCATGCCCGCGAAGGCCTGCGGAAATCCGCGCAGCGAGAACCACGTGAACACGAAACCGGCGACCAGCGTCACCGGAAAGCCCACCGCGAAAAGATTCAGCGCAGGCGCCGCGCGGCTCGTGAAGCCGAATGCGAGGTTGACGACGAGCATCGCCGTCATCGCGGGCAGCGCAACGCGGAGCGCGCCCGCGAAGACCTCGCTGGCGATGCCGCCGAGCGACCAGAACAACGCGCGATCCAGCGAGCCCGTCGACGCCGGCAATGCCGCGAAGCTGTCGGCCAGCAATTGAATCAGCGCAAGATGCCCGTCCATGACGAGAAACAGCAGCACCGCGAGCAGCGTGTAGAGCTGGCCGACGACCGGCGTCGTGTTGCCGTGCTGCGGATCGACGACGCTCGCATAGTTGAGGCCCATGCTGGTCGCGACGAGCTCGCCGCCGAACGCAACCGCTT
>CALFNI010000333.1 GCA_937902695.1 uncultured Rhodanobacteraceae bacterium | reverse complement strand
CGCCGACCGCGAGCTCAAGGAAGAGATCGGCTACGGGGCACGCGAGCTCCACATCATTGCGAACCTTTCGCTGTCGCCGGCGTACATGACGTCGATGACGCACGTCGTGCTGGCGCGCGATCTCTACGAGGAACGGCTGATCGGCGACGAGCCCGAGGAGCTCGATGTCGTGCCGTGGAAGTTGTCCGAGCTGCACCTGCTGATCGCGCAACCCGAGCTCACGGAGGGCCGCTCGATCGCGGCGCTCTTCATCGCGCGCGAATATCTCGCCGGCCGCTACAGGCCGCAGCCATGAGCCTCGATCTCGCCGGGCTTGCGCATCAGCTCGCGTACCTCGCCGAACGCGCGGCGGCGGCGATCCTCGATGTCTACGAGTCGGATTTCGCGGTCGAGCACAAGGACGATCGCTCGCCGCTGACCGCAGCCGATCTCGCCTCGCATCACATCATCGTCGAGGGGCTCGGCGCGCTGACGCCGGACGTGCCGGTGCTGAGCGAGGAATCGGCCGGCATCGCCTGGGCGGCGCGCGAGCGCTGGTCGCGTTATTGGCTCGTCGATCCGCTCGACGGCACGCGCGAGTTCGTCAAGCGCAACGGCGAGTTCACGGTCAACATCGCGCTGATCGAGGATCACGAGCCCGTGCTCGGCATCGTGCAGCAGCCGGTCGGCGGCGAGCTCGCCGCCGCGTGGCGCGGCGGCGGCACGTGGATCGGGACGCCCGGCGCGAAGGCGCGGCGCGTGACGACGCGCAGGCGCGGAGCGCCGCTCGTCGTCGCCGGGAGCCGCTCGCACGCGTCGGAGCGCGAAACCGAGATCCTCTCGCGGCTCGGCCACCATGCGAAGCTGCCGATGGGCTCGTCGCTGAAGTTCCTGCGCATCGCGGCGGCCGAGGCCGATCTCTACATGCGGCTCGGGCCGACGTCGGAATGGGACACGGCCGCGGGACAGTGCGTGCTCGAAGAAGCGGGCGGCGCCGTGCTCGATCTCAGGGGCGAGCCGCTCCGGTACAACACGCGCGACTCGCTGATCAATCCGGATTTCGTCGCGGTCGGCGATCCGAAGGCCGACTGGTCGGCGTTGTTTTCGGGTCCGTAGTCGCTGGCGCAAGAAGAAGATTGAACCACGAAGAACACGAAGGACACGAAGAAAAGAATCGAATGCGTTGCTTTTCCCTTCGTGCTCTTCGTGTTCTTCGCGGTTCAATCTTTCGCCTTCATTCCGCAGACAAATCATGAAACCGACGATCGACGACCTGCTCCGCATCATGGCCACGCTCCGCGACCGCGACCGCGGCTGTCCGTGGGATCTCGAACAGAACTTCGACACGATCGCGCCGTACACGATCGAGGAAGCGTACGAAGTCGCCGACGCGATCGATCGTCGCGACTACGCATCGCTCTGCGACGAGCTGGGCGATCTGTTGCTGCAGGTCGTGTTCCACGCGCAGATGGCGAAGGAAGCGGAACTTTTCGATTTCGGCGACGTGGTCGCGGCGATCTGCGACAAGATGATCGCGCGCCATCCGCACGTCTTCGCCGATGCGTCGTTCGCCAACGTCGAGGAGCAGACGCAGGCCTGGGAACGCATCAAGGCCGACGAGCGTGCCGCGAAGGGCGACGCCGACGCGAGCGCGCTCGCCGGCATCGCGCGCGGCATGCCCGAATGGCAGCGCGCGCTGAAATTGCAGCAGCGCGCCGCGCGCGTCGGCTTCGACTGGCCGAGCGTCGCGCCGGTGTTCGACAAGCTGCACGAGGAGCTCGACGAAGTGCGCGCCGAGTTCGCCGACGGCGCCGATGCCGAGCGGCTCAACGATGAGATCGGCGATGTGCTGTTCGTCTGCGTCAACCTTGCTCGCCACGCGAAGGTCGACGTGTCGCGCGCGCTGCGGCATGCGAACGCGAAGTTCGAACGGCGGTTCCGGCGCATGGAGGCGATCGCGGGCGACGCGGGCGGGACGCTCGCGGGCAAGTCGCTCGCGGAGCAGGATGCGCTCTGGGACCGTGCCAAGGCCGAGGAGAAGGGCGCCGCGTCGCTGGCGTCGGGATAGGGCCGTCTCCGGGCCGGTCGCGGCTCTAAACCTTGCGCGCTCCGGCCGCATCCGATCTGATCGGTACCCACATCCACCGGTGGAGGTTCGCATGCGGCGCATCGTCGCGTTTGTGTTGCTGGCGGGCGGTTCGGCTCTCGCGTGGGCCGACGATGACTGCGCATTCCGCGCCGATCGCTCGCTCGATCTCGACCCGAAGGGATTGAGCGTCCTCAAGCTCGACACGGGCGCGGGCGAGCTCGTGGTCGAGGGCGTTGCCGGGCTCGCGAAGATCGAGCTGCGCGGGAAGGCCTGCGCGAGCGCGCAGGAAACGCTGGAAAGCATCCAGTTCTCCGGGCAGCGCGAAGGCACAACGGGGATTGCCGCGACGATGATTCCGGACAGCGGCGACAACTGGAGCATCTTCGGCGCGGGACATTACGCCTACATGGATGTCCACGTGCGCATGCCGTCCGCGCTGAAGCTCGACCTGCGGGATTCGTCGGGCGATCTTGACGTGTCGGGCCTCACGAACGGCCTCGATCTTAAGGACAGCTCCGGCGACATCAAGCTGCGCGACATCGTCGGCGCGGTCAACGTCACCGACACCTCGGGCGACATCGAGGTGAAAGGCATCGGCGGCGATTTCACCGTGATCTCGGACAGCTCCGGCGACATCAATGTCGACGACGTCAAGGGCAGCGCGGTCGTGCAGGAGGACAGCTCAGGCGATATCACGCTGCGTCACGTCGCCGGCGATGCACGCGTCGATCGCGACAGCTCAGGCGACATCACGTTCGAAGATGTCGGCCGCGACGCGGTGGTCGGCGCGGACGGCTCGGGCGACATCACGGC
Organism: uncultured Rhodanobacteraceae bacterium; assembly: GCA_937902695.1. Classification (GTDB taxonomy): domain Bacteria; phylum Pseudomonadota; class Gammaproteobacteria; order Xanthomonadales; family Rhodanobacteraceae; genus Dokdonella_A. Next base: position 2,364 of record CALFNI010000333.1, on the reverse strand, counting down.
AGACGGCGTCAAGGGCAACTTCACGGTGGGCGCGAAGTCGGGGTCGAGCGGGGAGATCCATCAGCGCAACGTGGGCGGCAAGGTGACGCTGCCGCCGCAGGGTTGATGCAGGCGTTGTCCCCTCTCCCGCTTGCGGGAGAGGGCCAGTGAGGGCAGTCGTCAGACTCCGCTCCAATTTCCAAAGCCGTAGCTCTTCACTCCGAAATGCCCTCACCCCGACCCTCTCCCGCACGCGGGAGAGGGGAAGAGCTGGCGGCGAGGGGAAGCAGGTCAGGACGAGCAGGCCTTGCCGTGCGCCGGCCGATTGCCTTTCGCCGTCGCATCGGCTTCGCTCATGTACTCGCCCTGCTTGGTCGTCCCGTAATACCGGTCGCCCTGGCAGTGGTAGACCTTGGTGCTGGTGTTGACCCAGACCTTGCCCGCACCGCCGCCGGCAACCGGCGTCGATGACGTGCCGCCGGGCATCGTGCCCCTGCTGCCGGTCGCGGTGCCGGTCGTCGGCGTATTCGCGTTCGGCATCGTGGTCGGCGTCGGCTTCGGGAACGTCTGCGCCGGCATCGTCGCGGGCGCCGGCGTCGCGGCGGGCGCCTTCGATGTCGCGCTCGCCCCGTACCAGTCCTTCACGCCCTTGTGGCCGCGGCAGGCGCCCTTCTTGTTCTCGCCGGTGTAGTACGTGCCGTCGTTGCACAGGCCCGTCGCATCCGCCGGCTTCGGGCCGGCGGGCGTCGCAGCCGCCGTCGTCGAGCTCGACGCGGCCGTCGATGCGGCGGCGTGCTTCTTCTTCGAGGACGACGATGCCGTCGTGTCCTTGCCGGTCGTCGACGTCGAGGACGCGGCATCGGCCGCGTACCACTCCTTGACGCCCTTGTGTCCGTGGCACGCGCCTTTCTTCGCGGCCGCGGAGGTGAAGCTGCCGTCCTTGCACTGACCCGTGGTGCCGGCCGGCGCACTCGCCGGTGCCGCGGCAAATGCCGTTGCGGCAGCGAAGAACCCCGCCATCATTGCGATCGAAACGAGTGTTTTCACGTCATTCCCTCCCAAGCCGGTGAATGATCGCGCGCGAGACACGAGCGCACCGCGTGCCCGGGTGCGCACCGCGTGGTGCGGAGGGCAGCGCACGGATGACGCTAGCGGTGCCGCCTTTCAGGCTGCTTTCGACTGCGCAATGGCAGCCGACTCGGCAGCGGCACAAAAAAAAGCGCCCGCGGATGCGGGCGCTTGGTCACTCCTGCGGCGAGGATCAGGGAGGCGTCGTGCCGTCGAACCCGTCCGCGAAGATGCGATCGGGCGGCGGGCCGCCTTCGGAGCAGCCCTGCACCTTGATCGCGTCGATGTACCAGCCTTCGCGCGGCGCGGTGCTGTTGCTGCCGAGACGGAAGCGGAACTGCGCGTCGTGTCCGGCGTAGGCCGAAGCGTCCACGATCACCGGCTCGTACGCCGGTGCAAGTCCGCACCACGCCGGATTGCCGGCGAGCGGGTTGCCGGTGCCGCTCGAGACCGTGCCCTCGTAGCCGCCGACGAGGATCTGGCCCGACGGCACCTGGCTGAACACGCCGCCGTCGATCGCGACTTCGAGAATGCCGCCGTCGGCGCACGTCTCGCCGCTGCCCTCGATGAGGCGCCACTGCTCGAACTGGAAGTTGAGGCCCGTGAGGTCGGCCGGCAGCGTGATGACCGGCGAGGTCAGGCGCTGATCGGCGACCGTCGACGGATCGACGGCCTTCCACGAGCTCGTGCCGTCGAACGGACGGCTGCCCGAGATCGTCCACGAGTCTGAGCCGACCGCTGCGTCGTGCGTCCAGCCGTTCTGGCCGGTCTCGACGCTGTCGTCGAACAGCACGTGCGTCGTCGAGCCCGTGCCGCACTGGCCGGGGCCGGGCTGCGTCGTGAACGTGAATACGGCGCTCACGGTCGAGCCGCAATCGTTGGTGGCCGTCACGCGCCAGTAGATTGCCGAATCGAGCGGCAGCGACGCGGTCGGCTGGAACGTCGTCTCGGTCACCGTCTGCGACAGGATGATGTTGTTGAAGCTCGCGTCCGTCGCGATCTCGATCAGGTACGAAGCCGCCTGCGCGGCCGCATCCCACGTGAACGTCGGCTGCGCCGGCACGTTCGCCGCGCCGTTGGCCGGTGCGGTGAGGTTCGGCGCGGGCGCGATCGCGGTGGAGACATTGACGTCGAGCGAAAGGTCGCGCTGGATGCTGCCCGACGTGCCGCGCAGCACGAACGAGTTCGCGCCCGGCGTCGCGGTGTTGTCGACCGAGAGGTTCGCGACCGTCGTGCCCGGCGGATTGATCGGGTTGACGGAGTAATCGCCGCTGAAGCCGGTCGGGAGGCCGGGCTCGAAGCTCATCGTGACCGGAT
>CALFNI010000332.1 GCA_937902695.1 uncultured Rhodanobacteraceae bacterium | reverse complement strand
GGAAAACGGCGGGCTGGATCAGGATATCGGCGGCATCAAGCTGGCCGATGCGCTGATGGCGCCGACCACCATTTACGTCAAGCCGATGCTGGATCTGCTGAAGAAGCACCCGGTGCACGGCATGGCGCACATCACCGGCGGCGGGCTCAAGGAAAACATCATCCGCGTCGTGCCCGAGGCGCTCGGCGTCGCGCTCGACAGCAGGGCCTGGCCGCGCATGCCGTTGTTCGACTGGCTCGAGCGCGAAGGGCGCGTCGAGCGCGACGAGATGTTCCGCACGTTCAACTGCGGCATCGGCTACACGCTGATCGTGCCGCAGGCATCGCGCGAGGCGATCATCGGCTGGCTCGCAAACGTCGGGCTAGATGCCTGGACGATCGGCGAGATCGTGCCGGCGCGCGGCGATCGCGTCGAGATCGCTTGAGTCTCAGGGCAAGAGCAAGAGATTGAACCACGAAGAACACGAAGGGCACGAAGAGAGGCCGTTGATCCATTTTTCCTTCGTGTTCTCCGTGGTTCGATCTTTCTCTTTCGCATCTGCCCCATGACAAACCTACGCCTTGCCGTGCTCGCGTCCGGACGCGGCTCGAATCTCGGTGCGCTGATGGCCGCACAACGCGAGCCCGATGCGCGGTTCGAAATCGTCCTCGTCGCAGGCGACAAGCCGGAAGCGCTCGCGCTTCGAATCGCCGAGGAAGCCGGTATCGCGACGCTCGCGCTCGATCCGCGCGGCTACGCCGATCGCGCGCGCTTCGATGCCGATCTCTTCGCGCGCATCGCGGCGTACGCGCCCGATCTCGTCGTGCTAGCGGGATTCATGCGCATCCTCGATGCCGCCGCCATGGCGCCGTGGATCGGGCGCATGATCAACATCCATCCCTCGCTGCTGCCGAAGTATCGCGGGCTCAAGACCCACGAGCGCGCGATCAGGTCCGGCGACGAAGTACACGGCGCGAGCGTGCATTTCGTGACGCCCGAGCTCGATGGCGGGCCGGTGATTTCGCACGTCGAAATGCCGATCGAAGCCGGCGATACGCCCGCCTCGCTCGCGGCGCGCCTGCTGCCGCTCGAGCACCGGCTGCTCGCGGCGACGGTCGACCTCATCGCACGGCGCCGGATCGCGCTCGCTGGCAATCGCGTCGATTTCGACGGCGCGCAGCTCGAAGCGCCGCTTCGCCTGGCCGGTCGCTCGCTCGCGCCGTGAAACGCGCCGTTCAGCCGCAGGCCGCAACACTCGCGCGGTCGAATCCGCCGGAAATCCCATGAAAATCGCATCCATCGCCCTCGCGTTCCTGCTTGCCGCGCCGTGCCTTGCGCCCGCTGAAGAAGCGCCGCTTGCGCCGTTCCGCGCCGAGTACGTTGCGCTGCGCAATGGCGATGCGCTCGGCACGACGACGCTCGCGCTCAGCGACAACCGCGACGGCACGTGGACGCTGCGCAGCGAGACCCGCGGCACGTCGGGGCTCGCCAAGCTCGCCGGCATCCACATCGTGGAAACCTCGCGCTTCCGCTGGCACGACGGCCGCCCCGAAGCGGTCGAATACAGCTACAGGCAGGACAGCGCGATCAAGAGCCGCACGCGGCATGCATCGTTCGACAACACGGGCGTGGAGGTCGAGGAAGGCGGCCAGACGTTCCGCTACGCGATCGTGCCGGGCCTCATCGATCGGCACGTGGTCACGCTGGCGATCGCGACCGACCTGAAACGCCACGCGCAGGCGTTCGATTACAAGGTCGCGGTCAAGGATCGCGTCGAGGACATGCGCTACGAACGTGGCGGCAACGAAAACGTGGAGGTGCCGGCCGGCACGTTCGACACGGTGCTGATGCGCCGCGTCGGCGAGCCCGGCACCGATCGCAAGCGCGTCGCGCGCAGCTGGTTCGCCGAGAAGCTCGGCTGGCTGCCGGTCGTGATCGAGCAGTCCGAGAAGAAGGGCGACACGATCACGCTGAAGCTCGCCGCCTCGCCGCAGCGCTGACGCTTAACGATTTGCTCAGGCTCGGCATGGCATATCGTCGCCCATGGAGACGAAATCATTTCGGGTCGTCTACGCCGAGGACGACCTCGCAGTCCGCGCGGGCGTCGCGCAAATACTCGTCGCGCATGGCGTGGCGGTCCACGAGTGCTCGAACGGCGACGAGGCCGCGCAGCTCTGCTCGGTATTCAAACCGGACGCCGTGCTGCTCGATCTCTCGATGCCGGAGGTCGACGGCTGCGAAGCCGCGCGGCGCATCCGGAGCCAGGGCTACAGGAACCGCCTGATCGCACTGACCGGACGCGGCGAAGCCGCGCTCGAGGCGGCCGCGCGCGCGGGCTTCGACGAGTTCGTGCGCAAGCCCAGCAGCGTCGCGACGCTGCTCAATGCGCTCGGCTGCCCGCAGGCGGCCTAGATCAGGACGGCAGTCGCCGGATCCGCGCGCCGAGACCGCCGAGTTTCTCCTCGATGTTCTCGTAGCCGCGATCGATGTGATAGATGCGGTCGACGACCGTGTCGCCCTGCGCGACGAGCCCCGCGAGCACGAGCGACGCCGAGGCGCGCAGATCCGTCGCCATCAGCGGCGCGCCGGACATCTTCTCGACGCCGCGCACGATCGCCGCATTGCCTTCGAGCTGGATGTCCGCGCCCAGGCGCTGCAGCTCGAGCGCGTGCATGAAGCGGTTCTCGAAGACGGTCTCGGTGATCACGCCGACGCCTTCGGCGACGCAGTTGAGCGCGGTGAACTGCGCCTGCATGTCGGTCGGGAACGCCGGGTACGGCGCGGTCGTGATGTTGACCGCCTTCGGACGCTTGCCGCGCATGTCGAGCTCGATCCAGTCCTCGCCGGTCGAGATGTGCGCGCCCGCGTCCTCGAGCTTGCAGAGCACGGCGTCGAGCGTCTTCGGACGTGCGCGCTTGGCCGTGATCTTGCCGCCGGTGATCGCGCCGGCGACGAGGAAGGTGCCGGTCTCGATACGGTCCGGCAGCACTTCGTAGGTCGTGCCCGAAAGGCGTTCGACGCCGTCGATGACTAGCGTCGCGGTGCCCGCGCCCTCGATCTTCGCGCCCATCGCGTTGAGGCAATTGGCGAGGTCGATGACTTCGGGTTCCTGCGCGGCGTTCTCGATGACCGTCGTGCCTTTCGCGAGCACGGCCGCCATCATGATGTTCTCGGTGCCGGTCACGGTGACGAGATCGAGGTGGATGCGCGCGCCCCTGAGCCGCTTCGCGCGCGCCTTGATGTAGCCGTTTTCGACCGACACTTCGGCACCGAGCGCCTGCAGGCCCTTCAGGTGCAGGTCGACCGGACGCGAGCCGATCGCGCAGCCGCCCGGCAGCGAGACGTCGGCCTCGCCGAAGCGCGCGACGAGCGGGCCTAGCACGAGGATCGACGCGCGCATCGTCTTGACCAGGTCGTACGGCGCGAAATAGCGCTTCGCGGGCCGCGGATCGACATGGATCTTCATGCGCTCGTCGAGCACGAGCTGCACGCCCATCTGGCCGAGCAGCTCCATCGTCGTCGTGACGTCGTGGAGGTGCGGCACGTTGCCGATCGTCACCGGCTCGTCGGCGAGAAGGCACGCCGCCA
>CALFNI010000331.1 GCA_937902695.1 uncultured Rhodanobacteraceae bacterium | reverse complement strand
TCCACATCAACCCGACCGGCAAGTTCGTGATCGGCGGCCCGGTGGGCGACTGCGGGCTGACCGGTCGCAAGATCATCGTCGACACCTACGGCGGCTGGGCGCGCCACGGTGGCGGCGCGTTTTCGGGCAAGGATCCATCCAAGGTCGACCGCTCCGCGGCCTATGCCGCGCGCTATGTCGCCAAGAACATCGTCGCGGCCGGCATCGCCGACCGTTGCGAGATCCAGGTGAGCTATGCGATCGGCGTCGCGCATCCGACGTCGATCTCGGTGACGACGTTCGGCACGGGCAGGATTCCGGACGACAAGATCGAGAAGCTGATCAGGAAGCACTTCGATCTGCGCCCGTACGGGATCCTGAAGATGCTCGACCTCGTGCATCCGATGTATCAGCCGACCGCGTCGTACGGCCATTTCGGTCGCACGCCGCATCAGGTAAAGCTCCCGGACGGCGAGACGTTCACCGCGTTCTCGTGGGAGAAGACCGACAAGGCCGACCTGCTGCGCGCGGACGCGAAGATCCGGTAGCCGCTGCGACGACGCGCCGCGAAAAGGCCGCCCCAGGGCGGCCTTTTTCGTTTTGAAGTAGCCTATCGACCGAGCCCGCGTCCGATCGCGGGCCGTCCGGCATCCCCCGCAATCCCGATCAGGTGACGCCCATGCGCCCCCGCACGTCCCGCGCGCTTTCGCGGGCGGTTTTCGCCCCGGTTTTCGTCTCGCTCGTCGTCGCGGCATCGCTGCTGTTCGCGATGCCGGCGCGCGCCGAGCGCCTCGAATCGCCGCTCGAGCTCATGTACGGCGACGATGCGGTGATCGTCGCGGGCAAGCTGGTCGACATCAATCCGGTCGGCCGCATCGTCATCGAGCCGAAGGAGATCCTCTGGGGCAGGACCAGGCCGCCGGAAAAACTCGATATCCGGATCCCGAACGTTTTCCTTAACGATGTAAAGAATGGCGAGCGCTATGTCGTCGCGTATTCGATGTTCCGGCGCGATCCGCGCAATCCGACGGGCATGGTGATGAACCGCGACGGCGCGGTTGCGATCGTGAGCCCCGGCATCGAACCCGCCGTGTTCCGCGATGCGCCGGCGATCCGCGCGATCCTGAAGGCCGGCAGGAGCGAGCATGGGCGCGAGTCGCGAAAGCTCGCCGACCTGCTCCTGGCGGCCCTGCGGGGCGACGACGCGCAGCTCCTGAACCTCGCGGCCGGCGAGTTCGCGTACGAGCCCAAGCTCGGCGAGCGCCTGACGGACGCCGATCGCGCGCTCATCGAAAAGACCGTACGCGATCGGAAAACGCCGATACGCGTGCGCACGGTGCTGCTCGAGGCCGCCTCGCGCCTGCCGAAGACGCTCGGCGACTGGTGGCGGAAAGCGGCGATCGACATAGTGACAACTACGCCCACGGACGGATATTCTGATAAGGCTTCGGACCCAGTTGATCTGATCCTGACTGCGTTCGATGTGCTCGACCGGTATTCGGTCAAGGTTCCACCCGAAACGCTCAAGCGATGGGTGTGGAATCCGAACCCCGCACTCGTCGAGCGCGTTTGCGTGTTGTTGCGGCGGGAAGGGCCCGGCCAGGAGCGATCGGTGATCCAGCAGGCGCTGGCTGATCCGAAGCTGCCGGAAACGACCCGCAAGTTCCTCAACGATCATCTGCGCCAGCTCGATCGCATCGACGAGCGCAAGCGGGCACAGAAGGAAGGATCCGGTAGATCGTGATCTCGAGAGCGGATCGGCGGACGTCCGCGCTCGAAGCACCGTGAGGCCGCCATTGCTTGGGGGTATTTCAATGGCTTTGCGTCTCCTGACCGCCGCGCTCGGAGTGGCGTCCTTTTCTGTCCTCGGCACCGCTGGAGCGATGACGCCGGACAAACACCCGACCGTCATCCATGCCAGCCGGCATGACGTCTCGGCGCCAATGCGCGACATCGTGCGCAACATGCCGCCGGAATCGCCGATGGGCACGGAGGATGAGCCGTATCTCATTCCGAACATTCTCTTCAAGCCGAGCGGCATCGCCGGCCGCAAGCCATTCCTGCCGGCGATCCAGCGCGCGCCGATCGGCGTGCCGGCGCCGGCGGTCGATCTTTCCTGGGAAGGCGTCAGCTCCGGGCAATCGGGTTGCGGATGCCTTCCGCCCGACACCAACGGCGACGTCAGCGACCAGCACTACATCGAATGGGTCAACACGCGCTGGGCGGTCTACGACAAGACCGACGGCAGCGTCGTGCAGGCCGCGACGAACGGCAACTCGTTCTGGGTCGGCTTCGGCGGCAAGTGCCAGACGACCAACTCGGGCGACCCGATCGCGCTCTGGGATCCGCGCGCGCAGCGCTGGGTCATGAGCCAGTTCGTCACGTCGGCGCCCTACGCGCAGTGCGTTGCGGTCTCGACGACGTCCGATCCGCTCGGCACGTACAACCGGTACGAGTTCGATTGGCCAAACTTCGGTGACTATCCGAAGATGGCGATCTGGACCGACGGCGCCGGGCAGGACGCATACCTCCTGACGACGCACGAGTTCACCGGCCAGAGCTTCGACGGCGCTGCGTTCATCGCAATGGATCGCGACGCGATGCTGGCCGGCGACGCGGATCCCGCGATGGTGCGCTTCGGCGGCTTCGACGCGTACGGCGTGGAGCCGATCAACCTGATCGGTTCGATGAATGCGCCGACCAACGCGTGCGGCGGCTACGTGCACTTCGACGCGAACACGAGCGAGTATCTCTTCTGGGATCTGTGCCTGGACTGGACGACGCCTGCCAACTCGACGGTCTCCGCCGACCCGACCCGCATCGCGGGCGCGGCCTTCGTGCCGTACTTCGACGAGGTGCCGCAGCAGGGGAGCTCCGCCGGCCTCGATCCGTTCGGCACGCACATCATGTACCGCGCGAACGCGCGTGCGTTCCCGGCCGACGCGCCTACGCGCATCTCGCTCGTCGTCAACCACACCGTCCAGGGCGACGTGCAGCAGGGCGGCATCAACTGGATCCACTTCAACCTCGACGATCACGGCCAGACGTTCACGACGCCAACCCCGCTCGACAAGACGCTGCTGATGGAAGGCGTCTACGCGCCGGACGCCGAGAACCGCTGGATGGGCGGCGTCGCGATCGACGGCAGCGGCAACATCGGCGTCGGCTACTCGAAGTCGAGCGCCGACATGCACCCGCAGGTCATGATCTCGGGCCGCACGTCCGAGGATCCGGCAGGCACGCTCGAGGACGAGCAGAACTGCACCGACGGCATCGCCAACGGCTCGCAGACGTCGACCAGCAACCGCTGGGGCGACTACTCGTCGATGAGCGTCGATCCGGTCGACCAGTGCACGTTCTACTACACGAACGAGTACTACCCCTCGACGGCCGGCGCGAGCTGGCACACGCGCATCTGCAGCTTCAAGTTCCCGAACTGCGGCTCGCCCGACTTCGCGCTCGTTCCGCAGACTTCGCCGCGCATCGAGATGTGCGGTGCGACGACGTCGACCGATCCTTCGTGGTCGATCCGCGCCGGCGTCCTCAACGGCTTCACGGGCGCGGTCAACCTGTCCGCGAGCGGCGTGCCGGCCGGTGCGACGGCGAACTTCTCGCCCAATCCGGTCAACGCGCCGGGCTCGTCGACGCTGACGCTTGCCGGCGGAGCCGCGCTGCCGTCCGGTGAGTACGCGCTGACGGTCGACGGCACCAGCGGCGCGACGACGCGCACGCTCGGCCTCTCGCTCGGCGTCTCGGCAACCGCGCCGACGGCCCCGCAGCTGACGTCGCCGCCGGATGCGGCGAGCGAGGTCAAGGTGCGCCCGCTCCTCGTCTGGGGCGGCGGCACGCGGCCCGACGAGATCTTCGCCGACGGCTTCGACGGCGGCCCGGTGACGCCGAGGTCGGCAACCGGCTCGGAAGGCGCGCTGAGCTACACGGTCGACGTCGCGACCGATTCCGCCTTCGCGAACATCGTGACGAGCGCGACGGTGCAGACGACACAGTGGAACGTCGACATCACGCTCGACGCGACGACGCAGTACTACTGGCGCGTCACGCCGCACAACTACTGCGGTGACGGCGCGGTGTCGGCGACGTACTCGTTCACGACCGGTGTCCCCGGCCAGTGTCCGTCGGGCACGACCGCAACGGTGCTCTACTCGGACGACTTCGAGAGCGGCATCAACGGCTGGCTCACGAGCGGGTCGGGCGGCACGG
>CALFNI010000330.1 GCA_937902695.1 uncultured Rhodanobacteraceae bacterium | reverse complement strand
CGATGCCGCACGCGCGCACGGCATGCGCGTGATCGTTACCGATCATCATCTGCCGGGACCGACGCTGCCGGCGGCCGATGCGATCGTCAATCCGAATCTCGCCGGCGATGCGTTCCCGAGCAAGGCCATCGCGGGCGTCGGCGTCGTGTTCTACCTGATGCTCGCGCTCCGCGCCCGGCTGCGCGACGCCGGCGCGTTCGGCGCGCAGGCGTTGCCCGATCTCTCGACGCTGCTCGACCTCGTCGCGCTCGGCACGGTCGCGGACCTCGTGCCGCTCGACGCGAACAACCGCGTGCTCGTCGCCGCGGGCTTGCGCCGCATGCGCGCGGGACGTGCGTGTGCGGGCGTGAACGCACTGTGCCGCGCGGGCGGGCGCGAGCTGTCGCGCATCGTGGCATCCGATCTTGGGTTTGCGCTCGCGCCACGCATCAACGCGGCGGGGCGGCTGGATGACATGCGCGTCGGCATCGAGTGCCTGCTGGCCGACGACGAATCGATCGCGACCGACCTCGCCACGCGGCTCTCGGCGATCAACGCGCAGCGGCGCGAGATGCAGGACGCGATGGTCGGCCAGAGCGAAGCGACTGTCGCCGCGTTCATCGCCGAGCACGGCGACGATGCGTTTCCGCAGGGCGTCGTGCTGTACCAGGCCGACTGGCACGCGGGCATCGTCGGGCTCGTCGCGTCGAAGCTTAAGGAGCGGCTGCACCGTCCGGTGGTCGCGTTCGCGCCGGCCGACGAGGGCGGCGAGGATCTGCGCGGTTCGGGCCGTTCGATCCCGGGATTTCACCTGCGCGACGCGCTGGCCGAGGTCGATGCGCGCTGCCCGGGCCTGATGGGCCGTTTCGGCGGCCACGCGATGGCGGCGGGCATGAGCCTCGCGCTCGCGCATCTCGAGCGCTTCGCGGCGGAGTTCGACGCCGTCGCGCGGAGCCGCCTCGACGAGGCGATGCTCGAACGCGTCCTCTGGAGCGACGGCGAGCTCGAGCCCGTGCATCTTTCGTTCGATGTCGCGCTTGCATTGCGCTACGCGGGCCCGTGGGGCCAGGCGTTTCCGGAGCCGCTGTTCGACAACGTGTTCCGGCTCGAATCGTGGCGCACGGTCGGCGAGGAGCACATGCAGCTGCGCATCGTCGTCGAAGGCCGCGGCGAGCCGCTCGATGGAATCATGTTCAATGCCGGGGCCTGCATGCCGCCGCCGGCGCGGCTGCGCGCGGCGTATCACCTCGATGTCGACGAGTGGAACGGGCGCGAGCGGTTGCGGTTGCTGGTTCGCCACATCGAAGCCGCTTGAAATCTTTCCTCTCTCCAACGTGCGGAGAATCTTTCCCCCTCCGCTTGCGCTGAAATCTTTCCCCTCTCCCGCTTGCGGGAGAGGGTAGGGTGAGGGCATTCGGAGTGAAGCCTCGAACCAGCGTGCCCTCACCCCAGCCCTCTCCCGCAAGCGGGAGGGGGGAAAGCGCGCGTTTACGCTAAAATCCGAAGTTCATCCAAGACCCGCAGACATCATGGCCACCGCACAACCGATCGACACCAACCAGATACGCTCGCGCATCGGCGATCTCAAGGAGCGTGTGGCTTCGCTCAGGGGGTATCTTTGACTTCGATACGAAGTCGGAGCGTCTCGAGGAAGTCTCGCGCGAGCTCGAAAATCCCAACGTCTGGGACAACCCGCAGCGCGCGCAGGAGCTCGGCAAGGAGCGCGCGAACCTCGATCGCATCGTCGGCGGCATCCGCACGCTGACCGATTCGCTCGGCGAAGCCGGCGACCTGCTCGATCTCGCCATCGGCGAGAGCGACGAGAGCACGATTTCGGCCGTGGCGGACGACGTGGACACGCTCGCCGCGAAAGTCGGCAAGCTCGAGTTCCAGCGCATGTTCGCCGGCAAGATGGATGCGGCGAATGCGTTCGTCGACATCCAGGCCGGCGCGGGCGGCACCGAGGCGCAGGACTGGGCCGAGATGCTGCTGCGCATGTACCTGCGCTGGTGCGAGCACAAGGGCTGGAAGACCGAGCTCCTGGAAGTTTCCGCGGGCGAAGTCGCCGGCCTCAAGAGCGCGACGTTCCGCGTCGAGGGCGACTACGCCTACGGCTGGCTCAAGACCGAGATCGGCGTGCACCGCCTCGTCCGCAAATCGCCGTTCGATTCCGACAATCGCCGGCATACGTCGTTTTCTTCGGTATTCGTCAGCCCCGAAGTCGACGACGACATCGACATCGAGATCAACCCGGCCGACCTCAAGACGGACGTCTATCGCTCGTCCGGCGCGGGCGGCCAGCACGTCAACAAGACCGAATCGGCCGTGCGCATCACGCACGTGCCGAGCGGCATCGTCGTCGCGTGCCAGACCGAGCGCTCGCAGCACGCGAACCGCGATCGCGCGATGAAGATGCTGAAGGCGAAGCTCTACGAGATGGAGCTCCTGCGACGCAACGCCGAGAAGGATGCGCTCGAGGCGACCAAATCCGACATCGGCTGGGGCTCGCAGATCCGCAACTACGTGCTCGACCAGTCCCGGATCAAGGATCTGCGCACCGGCATCGAGCGGACCGATACGCAGAAGGTGCTCGACGGCGATCTCGACGAGTTCGTCGAGTCGAGTTTGAAGGCAGGGCTCGAAGCGGGCGCCAAACGCGTCGACGCCTGAAAATTCGTCGTCCCGGCGAAGGCGGGGATCCAGCGCCTTGCGGCGCTGGAAGACAAAGTCCCAGGGTTCCCGCCTTCGCGGGAACGACGAGGTGTGGTGGGAATGAGCGACAACGTTTCGCAAAACGAACCGGCGTCCGAAGCGCCGCAGGACGAAAACAAGCTGATCGCCGAACGCCGCGAGAAACTCGCGGCGATCCGCCGCGCAGGCATCGCGTTCCCGAACGACTTCAAGCCGCGCGACCGGGCCGCGGAGTTGATCCGCACGCACGGTGACCAGGCCAACGAGGTGCTGGAGCCGCTTGCGGTCGGGGTCTCGGTCGCCGGGCGCCTGATGCTCAAGCGCATCATGGGCAAGGCGAGCTTCGGCACGTTGCAGGACTCTACCGGCCGGATCCAGCTCTTCGTCACGAAGGACGCGCTCGGCGAGGCCGGCTACGAGGCGTTCAAGCACGGCGATCTGGGCGACATCGTCGGTGCCGAAGGTACACTGTTCAAGACGCGCACCGGCGAGCTCTCTGTGCGCGTTTCCGCGCTGCGCCTCCTGACGAAGAGCCTGCGCCCGCTGCCCGACAAGTTTCACGGCATGGCCGACCAGGAACAGAAGTACCGGCAGCGCTATGTCGACCTGATCACCGACGAGGATGCGCGGCTGCGCTTCGTCGCGCGCAGCAAGGCGATCGCATCGATCCGCCAATTCATGATCGAGCACGGCTTCATCGAGGTCGAGACGCCGATGCTGCATCCGATCCCGGGCGGCGCAAACGCAAAGCCGTTCGTCACGCACCACAACGCGCTCGACCAGCAGATGTTCCTGCGCATCGCACCCGAGCTCTACCTGAAGCGACTGATCGTCGGCGGCTTCGAGCGCGTGTTCGAGATCAACCGGAGCTTTCGCAACGAAGGCATTTCGGTGCGGCACAACCCCGAATTCACGATGCTCGAGTTCTACGCCGCGTACTGGAACCATCACGACCTGATGGACTACACCGAAGCGGTGCTGCGCCACGCCGCGCGCCATGCGACCGGGTCGGCCACGCTCGTTTACGGCGTACGCGAGGTCGATCTCGAATCGAAGTTCGCGCGCATGACGGTCGGCGAATCGCTGATCCGCTACGCGAATGTGTCGGCGGCCGAATCGGTCAATGCGGTGGCGCTGCGCGAGAGGTTGATCGCGGCGCGCGCGGCAAATAAGCTCGGCGGCGCTCCAGCCGAGGCCGTTCCGGCGCACTGGAAGCTTCCCGAGCTGCAGTTCGGCCTGTTCGAAGCGGTGGTCGAAGAGCAGCTCTGGCAGCCGACCTTCATCGTCGACTATCCGGTCGAGGTGTCGCCGCTCGCACGCGCGTCCGACACCGACCCGTCGGTCACCGAGCGCTTCGAGCTCTTCATCACCGGGCGCGAATACGCAAACGGATTCTCCGAGCTGAACGACGCCGAAGACCAGGCCGCGCGCTTCGCCGCACAGGCCGCGAACAAGGAAGCCGGCGACGAGGAGGCGATGTACTACGACGCCGACTTCATCCGCGCGCTCGAATACGGCATGCCGCC
>CALFNI010000329.1 GCA_937902695.1 uncultured Rhodanobacteraceae bacterium | reverse complement strand
GACATCCTGGATGTCGTCGGCGCGCACGTGCAGGCGCCCGAGGAAGCGCTCGAGCGGCGGCCCGCATTCGCGGACGAAGCGTTCGAAGCGTTCGGCGTTGTCCTCGCGCCCGAGGAATCGCGGCATGCGGAAGTCCGTGTGGCGACGGTGCGCACGCCGGACACGGCCGCTGGGCCGCGCCGTGAAATGCGCCTCCGGCGTCGACGACCGCGAGCGCCGGGAATGCCGCGATGCGGCGGCTCGCGCGTCGTGACGCCGACGCGCCAACGGTAGCACGGTCTCCCTGTGCACGTTCCTTCCCTTCAGGCTTGCGCGCCGACGCGCAGCGGACGCTCGGTCGGAAACGTGGCCAGCGTCGCCGTGCGCGGCGGCGGCGCGAAACCCGACTGCAGCAGCCGCACGTTCGAGCGGAGCCGAACCTGCGCCGAGCCCTGCTCGAAGAGATCGGGCACGCGCCGCTGCAGGGCCGGCTCGAGCAGCGTCGGCCCGAACACCAGCAGGAACAGCTGCATCGGCTGCCACGCGCCGTCCCGATCGCCGCCGCCGAGCGACATGCGCACCAGCGCGTTCTCGGTCATCTTGATCAACGCATCGATGAGCGCTGCGCCGCCGACGGTCATGTACGTCTCGCTGGCGGCGCGGCGGATATAGCCGCGAATCTCCGGCCGCGTGTTCAGCACGCGCTCGAGGCTTTCGACGAGCTGCTTCATCGCGTCGGCGTCGGAGCGGCGCAGCGCCGTCGGCGGAATGTCGTCGATCGCCTTCTCGAAGCACGACACGATGTATTTCTCGACCGCGTCGCGCAGCGCGTGCTTGGTGCCGAAATGGTGCGAGATCAGCGCGAGCGAGACCAGCGCCTTCTCGGCGATCAGCCGGAGCGGCGTCTGCGCACAGCCGCGGATCGCGAACAGATGGAGCGCGACGTGGCGGATGCGCGCCTTTCCGGTCAGGTCGGCCAGCGGTAGCTCGGCGTCGGTCACGATGCTCTCCTCGAACGGCATTCCAGCGGGTCATCGCGGGCGCGATCGCCGCGGTGTCCTTCCGTATGACGCCCGGGAGCGCGAACACCCTACCTTGGCGCCCGGTCAGAAGCTGTATGCGGCACGGACGGCGACATAGCGTCCTACCGGATCGTCGAACGCCGCGTTGTAGCCGCCGGATGCCTCGTCGTAATAGCGCGGCTCGTGGTCGAAGACGTTGTTGACGTAGCCCGACAGCGACCAGTGCGGCAGCCCCTGGTAGGTGAGGCTCAGGTTGACCAGCGTGAACGACGGCGTCCGGCAGCGGCCGAGCGTCGCCTTGTAGGCCGGACACGTGTCGGCCGCGCCTGCGTATTGCTCGTACGCATAGTTGCCGGTGTAGCGGAGATTCGCGCCGGCGATCCACGCGCCGACGCCCCAGCGGAGCGATGTCACCGCGGTGACGCGCGGTTCGCTCCGGAAGCCCGCCGACTGCAGCGGGCCGGTGCCGGGCGTCACCTCGCGTTCGAGATCGCCGAGATAGTTGAGGCCGAAGCCGATCTTGAACCGGCCGGCATCGCGCGTGTCGATGTCCCAGTGCGCTTCGAGATCGACGCCGCGCGTGCGCGTATGACCGATGTTGACGAGCATTTCGTTGATCGCCACGAGCGCGCCATCGGCGTTGCGCGAAAGAAAGCCGGGATAGAGGTCGGGGTGCTCGAGCGCGTACTCGAGCGGGAGCTCGGCGATCTCCTGGTTGCGCAGCGTGTCGTAGAGGTCGATGTCGAACGAGAACGACGGCGACGGAAACCAGTCGAGGCCGATGGCGTTGGTGTACGAGGTTTCCGCCTGCAGGTTCGGATTGCTGGTCGAGGTCGTGTAGAGCGAGCAGCCAAGTTGCTCGGGCGTCTGGGACGTCACGATCGCGCAGGGTCCGAGGTCGCGCGGGATGTAGTAGGTCTGCGCCACCGCGGTCGAGAGCGAGCCGCCGAACCGGTGCAGCTCCGACAGCGCCGGCGCGCGATAGCCCGCGTAACGCGTCGCGCGCAGCGTCACGCTCGGCAGCGCGTTCCAGGAAAGGCCGAACGCCGGCGAGAGGTGGCCGTCGAACCCGCCGGTCTTGTCGAAGCGCGCGGCGGCGTAGGCGTCGAACGACGCGGCCAGCGGAACATCGAGTTTCGCGAACGCGGCCGCGGCCGGGCGAAACGCCGACACCGGCACTTCGGGCGCCTGGTTCGCGAGCGCGCCCTGCCGGAGCGTTGCGTCCGGCGTGAGCTCGATGCCTTCGCGGCGCAGCTCGATGCCGCTCGTGACGGCGGCGGGCGCGCCGGCCGGAAGGTCGACAAGCGGGCCCGACAGATCGGCGTTGACGGCATCGAGCGTCGATACGCCGCGGCGCACGACCTCGGGTGCGGCGACCGCCGCGCTGTCGGGATCGATCGACGGATGATCGAAGTCGAACACCGGCATGCCGTCGCGCGGCACGGCCAGGATCAGATGATCGATCGAGTCGTGCACGCGGTTCTCCTCGAAGCGCACGTCGGCGTCCCAGTTCCACCGCCCCCCATGGCCGGTGGCGCCGGCCGTGATGCTGGCCAGCGTCGAGCGCGTCGTTTCCTCGACCGGACCCAGGTCGTTGAACGAGTACACGAGCGAATCGGGCTGGCCAGGTGCCGGTGCGGCGTTGGTGATCTGCGACGTCGAAGGCGCCGCCTGCTGCTTCTGCTCCACGGCCGCGGCGCGAAGGTCGGCGTGCAGCACGATGTCCTCGCCGAGCGGGTGCGTCACGCGCGCGAAGATCGAGCCGGCGGCTTTGCCCGTCTGCAGCGTCGTGTACTTCGCGCTGTCGAGGAGGCACACGCCGTCGGGCGCGAGATTCGCCGGCGCGCAGCCGCCGCGCGCGACGTAGTGCGTGCCGTAGATGTAGTTGCCGGGATAGGACGCCGGGCTGCGCAGGTCGGCCAGTCCGCGGCCGCGCTGGTCGAGCGTGTACCAGCTGCGCTCGGCGCCGATGAGCGGATCGCTGTGCGCGAGATCGAGGCTCACGAACGCGCTCGTGCCGTCGTCGGCATTGGCGCCCCAGCGGTACGACGCGCGCGAGCTCGCCGCGTCGCCGCGGCTCGACGCGCCCGTGTACACCTCGACCGCGCTGCCGCTGAAATCGCGGCGCAGGATGATGTTGATGACGCCGGCGACCGCGTCGGAGCCGTAGACGACCGACGCGCCGTCGCGCAGGATCTCGACGCGATCGACGATCGCGAGCGGAATGCTGGTGAGATCGGGCACGGTCGCGGTGTCGAGCTCGGAGATGCCGTAGCCCGTGATGCGCCGTCCGTCGACGAGGATCAGCGTGTTCTTCGCGCCCAGCCGGCGCAGCGCCACCGCCGCCGCGCCGGAGGCGCCGGTCTTGAACGCCGAGCCGCTCGCGGAGGTCATCGCCTCGGGCTGGTTGGCGACGTCGATGCCAGGCTGCGCGCGCAGGAGATCGAACAGCGTCGTGTAGCCGCTC
>CALFNI010000328.1 GCA_937902695.1 uncultured Rhodanobacteraceae bacterium | reverse complement strand
TTGCGAGGACGCGTCCATGAGCCAGAAGCCAGACATCACGCGCCGCCAGTTCCTGGCGGAGGCGGCCGCGATCGGTGCCGCCCTTGCGTTCGGTCGCGGGTGCGCGCACGTGCCAGGCGTCGCGCGCGCGGAGCGGCGCGATATTTTCGCGCAGGGCGTCGCGTCCGGCGATCCGGCGCCGGACAGCGTGATCCTCTGGACGCGTCGCGTGCCCGATGCGGGCGCCTCGGCGCATCACCTCGCGGTCGAAGTCGCCCGCGACCCGGGGTTCGCGGATATTGTCGCGCGCGGCGACATGGGCGTAACGGCGGCGACGGACTGGACCTGCCGCTTCCTCGCCGCCGGGCTCGCGCCGTCCCAGGAATACTGGTATCGCTTCATCGACGAAGTGGGGCACATGAGTCGCGTGGGCCGCACGCTGACCGCGCCCTTGGACACCGACGGGCGGCCCGTGCGCTTCGCGTTCGTGAGTTGCCAGGACGTGACGCAGGGCGCATGCAACGCGTACCGGCGCATGATCCACGAGGACAAAAAGCGCGCCCGCGACGAGCAGCTCGGATTCGTGCTGCATCTCGGCGATTTCTTCTACGAGGTCGTCTGGTATCCCGAGGACAGCCCGAACGGCCACAAGCGCGCGCGGCGCCTGCGCGATGTCGTGCGCTATCCGAACGGCGAGAAGATGCGCGATTTTCATCTGCCGACCGACCTCGAGGATTACCGCACGGCCTATCGCAGCTACCTGCTCGACGAGGATCTCCAGGATGCACGTGCGCGGTTTCCGTTCGTGGCGATGTGGGACAACCACGAGTTCTCGTGGCGCGGCTATCAGAGCCAGCAGTTCTTCGACAATGCGCCGCGGCCCGCGCAGCGCATCAAGCTGGCGGCGAGCCAGGCGTGGTACGAGTATCAGCCGGCGCGCATCGTGAAGCCGGGCGCGGGCGACGTCTTCGAGCCGCCGCATGTCGACAACGTAGCGCTGACCACGCTCGATGCGCGCGGCGTCGGACAGGAGCCGAACAACCTGATCGCGATCCATGCGTTGCGCGTGCACCGCGCGTTCCGCTTCGGCCGCAACGTCGAGATGATCCTGACCGACAATCGCTCGTACATGTCGCCGCCGGTCGACGCGCCCGCGTTTTCGCCCGACAGCGCGCCCTACATGACCGACGAGGCGGCGAACGACATCGTCGATCGCGGCCGCGAGTACGCGGGCGGGCACGCACCGGCGACGATTCGTTTCGCCGGCAAGGAGGTCGCGAATCCGGCCGTCGACGCGCCGCCGCAGGCGTATCTCGGTTTCGAGCAGATGGCGTGGTTCAAGGAGCGCCTGACGCGATCCACGGCGCCGTGGAAGATCTGGGGTCATTCGTTCGGCACGATGACGTGGCGCGTGGATCCGCAGAACCTGCCTCCTCCGCTTCGCGCGCAGTGGCCGGGCGAGGGCTACGCGGTGCTCAATGCGGGCTTCGCGGTCGAGCATGCCGAGATCTTCGACCTCGTGCGCGAGCAGGGCATCACGGGGCTTGCGATCGTCGCCGGCGACAAGCATTCGTTCTGGGCGGGCTATCCGTGCAAGGCGTTGCCGCCGCAGGCGTTCGAGCCGGTCGGTGTCGAGTTCATCACGGGGTCGATCTCGGCGCCGGGTCTTGCCGAGGTCACCGAGACCGTCGTCGCGAAGGACCACCCGCTGCGTGCGCTCTATCTCCACGACCGGCCGGATGGCGCGATGCAATGCGCGCTCAACATGACCGTGCTGCATGGCGTGCGCGCCGCGCTGACGCTGAAGGAAACCGGCGATGCCGCCCGCGCACGCGCGGCGCGTAACCCCGATGTCTCGCCGAATATCCGCTTCGCCGATTTCGGCGGACACGGTTATGCGACCGTGCGCGTGTCGGCCGACGAGCTCGAAACCGAGTTCGTCTGCATTCCGCGCCCGATGGAGCGCGACACCGCCGCCGACGGCGGCCCGCTCGTGTATCGCGCGGTGCATCGCGTCCGGCTATGGCAGGCGGGCGAGCGGCCGGAGCTGCAGCAGGAGATCGTCGAGGGCGACGCCGGACTCGCGATCTGATCCAGCGCCGTTAGCGGCGAGGTTTCAGGCCGCTGTCGGCCGTCGCAATTCCGCCGCGGACCACGCGCAACCTCGGCCGGGCAAGGCGAGCGCCTTCCATGGTTCGCGATCCCGGCGGCCCGCCGTGGCGTCTGCATCGGCCGCGCCTGCGGCATCCGCGCAAGCCGCCGACGTCCCGCGAGGCGCGCTCGACCGGCGGCGTCGGAAGGGGTCAGGCCGCTTGTGCTTCGCGCAGCGAAGCCTGGACGCCGTCCCACAGCGCGATCCGCGCGGCGACCGCTTCGATGGCCGCGTGCACGACGATGTCGCGGCGAACCGGATCGTCCTTGACGGCGCGCTCGATGATACGGTGCGCCATCGGCCCGTGCGAATCGCCATCGACGTCGATGTGGCGCTTCAGGTAGAAGACGAACATCGGCGCCTGGCGCTCGGCGATGTTCCAGCGTTCGAGCAGCGCGGTGAACATGCGCGGGATCACGTTCTCGCGGCCGTGGAAGAAACTCGCCATCACGGCGAGCGTGGGTTCGTGCGCCGCGGTGCGGAGCGTCTGGTTCACGAACGTGCGCACGTGCGCCGGCGCACCGACCGCATGGAGCGCGTCGCCGGCGTCGATGCCGTTCGCGACCAGCTGCAGGAAATGCTCGGAGTGCGTGGTATCGGCGCCGACCTCGCGCATCGCCGCGAGATAGAGATCGAGGTGGCTGGTCGGCTCGCCGTCGGGGCCGATGTCGCTTTCCTCGCCCAGCACGATCTCGTTGATCAGGCGCGCGGCGGTGTTGTCGCGACGCGGCGTCCACGGCAGGTCGACCGACGTCAGGTCACGCTGCAGCCGCTTCAGCAGGCTCATGAAATCCCACACGGCGAACACGTGCGCGCCCATGAAGCGGCGCAGATCGACCAGGTTGGCGAGGCTTTCGAACACCGCATGCTGCTCCAGCTGGCGGCGCAGGTCGGCGAGTCGCGCGAGGTCCTTGCGGGCCCGAATCGCCTTGATGGCTTGGCTCATGGTCGCGAATGGTCCGAGGTCGAGACCTGCTTCTTACGGCAAAGCAGGCGCCCTGCGGACATCGCGCGTGCTTCACGCGTCGTGCCGCGCGGGACGCGTGTAAGCGAGTTGGCCCGCCACGTACGTGGCGAGCACGGCGCGGTCGTCGCCGAGCGTCATCTGGATGAAAAGCGCGTCGTCGAGGTCGTTGCAGTAGCCCATGCGGTATTCGATGATCGGCGTCGACTTGAGATCGAGCACGACGAGATCGGCCT
The DNA here is from genome assembly GCA_937902695.1 of uncultured Rhodanobacteraceae bacterium. Lineage (GTDB taxonomy): Bacteria > Pseudomonadota > Gammaproteobacteria > Xanthomonadales > Rhodanobacteraceae > Dokdonella_A. The sequence continues at coordinate 1,743 of CALFNI010000328.1, read as the reverse complement.
CCATGCCGGGCGCGATGCTGCCGATCGTGTCTTCGAGGTAGAGCGAGTGCGCCGAGCCGCGCGTCGCGAGGTAGAACGCGTGGCCCGACGAGAGCGGATTGCCGTTGAGCTGCGCGGCCTTGTATGCCTCGTTGAGCGTCTGCAGCATCGAGAATGACGTGCCGGCGCCAAGATCGGTGCCGAGGCCGATGCGAACCGGCCGCCCGGCCTTCTTCGCGTTCCTGAGGTTGAAGCAGCCGCTGCCGAGGAAGAAATTGGACGTCGGGCAGTGCGCGATCGCGGTGCCGGTGTCGTGGCAGCGCCGCAGCTCGTCTTCGGTCAGCCAGATGCCGTGGCCGTAGATCGCGCGCTTGCCGAGCTGCCCGAAGTGGTCGTAGATGTCGAGGTAGCCCTTGCGCTCGGGATAGAGTGCCCTGGCCCACGCAACCTCGCCGCGATTCTCGGCGACGTGCGATTGCAGGTACGTGCCGGGATGCTCGTTCCAGACCGCGCCGGCCATTTCCATCTGCTCGGGCGAGCTCGTCGGCGCGAAGCGCGGCGTCACGCAGTAGAGGTGGCGGCCCTTGCCGTGCCACGTGCCGATCAGCGCCTTCGTCTCGTCGTAGCCCTTCTTCGGCGTATCGGTCAGCGCGCCGGGCGCGTTGCGATCCATCATGACCTTGCCGGCGATCATGCGCGTGCCGAGCGCTGCGGATTCCTCGAAGAAGGCATCGACCGACTGGGGATGCACCGTGCAGAAGACCGCCGCCGTGGTCGTGCCCGCGCGAAGACATTCTTTCAGGAATACGCGTGCGACGTCGCGGGCGTGCGCCTTGTCGGCGAACTGCTGCTCGGCGCTGAACGTGTATTCGTCGAGCCAGTCGATCAGCTGCTCGCCGTAGGCGCCGATGATCTGCGTCTGCGCATAGTGGACGTGGCAGTCGATGAAGCCCGCCATCGTCAGCGTGTCCTTGCCGAGATGCCGGACCGTCGTGTCGGGCGGCAGGGCGTCGCGCACTGCATTCGCGGCACCGAAATGCGTGACCTTGCCGTCCTTCATCGCGACGATCGCGTCGGACTCGTAGCGCATCGTGCGCTCGAGCCCTTCGAGGAACGCATCGCCCGTATACGTCAGGACGGGGCCGCGAATCGCCGTCGTCGCACTCGCCATGCGCTCCTCCCATGGTCCTTCTCCGCCCGGAAGCTTGCCACTGCCGGTCGCCGAAGGCACAACGGAGTTTTGGTCCGCGACGGCGCCGCGTCCCCGGCGCGCTGCACAGCGGGCCCGCGCACGGCCGTCACGGTGCGCGCACGGTATCGGCCAAGGAGTTCGCGTCGCGTTAAACGCCGATCAGAATGCCGTTTGCTTGCAAGGTAAACGTAGCCGGGAATTCAGTCTTCATTCGAGCGTCGCCGTCGCGAGGCGCGAACGCCGAGCGCGGCGAGGCACGTGACGAGCAGCACCGCGCCCCATTGCGAAAGCGTCGGCACCGGAATGCGCGCGTCGCCGTCGCCCGCGCTCGCGTCGAACTCGAACGCGCCGATGTCGGCCGTCGCGCCGACCACGCGCGCGAAGCCCGGTCCGCGCTGATCGGATGGAAGGGCCGATGCGTTGTTGCCGGCGTCGATCGCGACGCTGTCGCGCCGGAGCGCATGCGTGCGCGTCGGGCCGCCGTCGTAGGCGAGCGGCTGCAGGCCCGCGTCGTCCGTTGCGAGCGTGTCGGACGGCCCCGTGATCGGCGGCGCGGCCGGGCCGTTCAGATT
>CALFNI010000327.1 GCA_937902695.1 uncultured Rhodanobacteraceae bacterium | reverse complement strand
AACGCACCGGCATGGAATGTCGAAGTCACCCGGTTCGACGAGCCGCTGTGGCCGCAAGAGGTGCGCGCGCGCCTCGCCGATGCCCTCGAGACGCCATATACAGTTTTCATCGACAACGACGTCGATGTCGAGGCGGGCTGGCTCGATGCGCTCGTCGCGTGCGCCGACGAGACCGGCGCCGGCGTGGTCGGGCCGCTGTATCTGCTCGGCGACGGCGTGCAGCCGGCGCTCATCCACATGGCGGGCGGCCGTCTTGTCGAGACGCCCCTGTCGAACGGGCGCGTGCTCGACGAGCGGCACACGCTCGCCAATTCGGACCCGCGGGACGTGACCGATTTGCTTCGACGCGAGCGCTGCGACTTCGTCGAATATCACTGCATGCTGGTGCGAACCGACCTGCTGCGCGCCGGCATTCTCGATCCGCGCATCCGCTGCGTGCACGAGCACATCGACACGTCGCTGTCGGCACGCAAGCTGGGCTACGCGACTTATTGCGAGCCGACGGCACGCGCGACCTACCTAGGCGGCGCGGACTACATGCTCGACGACGTGGCGTTCTTCCGCGCACGCTGGAAGCGCGCGGACGTCGATGCCAGCATCGCCGCTTTCAGCCGCAAATGGAACGTGGTCGACGACGAGCGCTCGTTCGGCTGTGTCCGGGAATTCGCCGCACACCATGTCGCGCAGGCGGACCCGATCCGCCCGGCGCTGCACGATCGAGCCGAGCACGAGGCAGAAATGACGGCGGTGGAGCTTTGCCAGACGCGATCGGCCCTGCTCGACCTCGCGTGCGGACGCGGTTATTCGCGGAACGAGATCGCGACCCTCGCGCAAGCGTACGGGTTGGCGCACACCCTGATGGATGGCGGCTACCGTCCATGCGGCCGCCCGTTCATCAATCACGCCACCGGCACCGCCAGCGTGCTCGTGCGTTATGGGTTTCGCGCCGAGGTGGTCGCGGCGGGCTTGCTGCACGCCGCCTACACGCATTGCCCGGTCGATGGGGCGGGCGTCAGGGCCGCGGTCGAGGCCGTCTGCCGCGCCCTGGGCGGTCGCGACAGCGCGATCGAGCGCCGGATACGCGCTTACACGCTGCGCGACGCGCTGCTGTCGAGCGCCGATTCGCACGCCGATTCGAGCACGGCGGCGCCGTCGACGCTGTCGGTGTCCGAGGCCGAGGTCATCGCCATCGTCGCGGCCAACGAACTCGACATGCACATGAGCGGTGAGATCCGGTACAGCGGGCGCACTGACGTCATCGCACCGGCCGTTGTCACGCAGATTGCCCACGTGTGCGCGGCGCTCGGGGTGTCCGGGCTGCATCGATCGCTGCTGCGCGAGCAGGCGCGCGAGACGCCGGTGCCTCGCGAATGCCAGACCGGCTTGCGTGAGAGCTACCGCATCAGCCCGGATCGGCGCTCGCCGGTGGCGATGGCGAACAACGTGCGCGCCGTGCTGCCGTAGCGGCCAAGGGCAGCGCTATCGCAACAGCGAGAACGCCGACTGCTCGAGCCACGGAATCGCCGCGATCAACAGGATTTGCGCGAGCACGATGACGACCAGCGGCGACAGGTCGAGCGTGCCGCCGATCGGCGGCAATATCCTGCGAATCGGCCGCAGGAACGGAAAGGTCAGCGCGTTGAGCAATCCCGCGAGCGGTCCTTCCGGCGCGATCCACGACAGCAGCGCCTGCGCGAACACGACGATGATCAGCAGCCACAGCGCGGCCTTGACGAGCTCGATCACCGCCGCCAGTGCGATGTAGCCGGCGGCGGCGAGCGTCAATCCGGCGAAGCCGCTGCCGAACAGCACGTACAGCGACAGGATCCACGCCGCGCGAAACAGCCACGCCGCCAGCAGCGTCGCCCAATCGTAACCGCCGAACCCGGGAATGACCCGGCGCAGCGGCTTGACGATCCAGTCGGTCAGCGCGATCACCGCCTGGCCGAGCGGATTGCGAAACGGCGCGCGCAACGCCTGCATCGCGAATCGCATCAGCAGCCCGTAGGTGAACAGGCTGAAGATGACGTCGATGACGAGCTTGATGGCCTGGTCGATCATGTCGTTGGGGTCATCCGTTGGATTCGCGGCCGGCGGCTTCGCCGAACTCGCGGGAGCGGTCTGCGGCGGCCTTGACCGCGTCGACGAAATGTCGTTTCACGTCGGCGGCTTCCATCAGCCTGATCGCGCGCTCGGTGGTTCCGCCCGGTGTCGTCACCTGCGCCCGCAACTGCTGCGGTTCGGCTGGCGACGCCTGCGCGAGCTTGATCGCGCCGGCGAACGTCGCGTAGGCGAGCTTGCGCGCGTCGGCTTCGGCGAATCCGAGCGCGAGCGCCGCCTCCGTCAGCCCCTCGAGGAAATAGAACACATACGCGG
>CALFNI010000326.1 GCA_937902695.1 uncultured Rhodanobacteraceae bacterium | reverse complement strand
GACGACCGCGACCGACGTGTTCGCGCTCGGCGTGCTGCTCGGCGAGCTCGTGACCGGCCAGCGCCTCAACGACGGCTCCGGCCGCACGCCCTCGGGCCACATCACGGCCGCGCACACCGAGCCCGGCGTGCTGCCGGCGACGCCGGCCATCACGCGGCGCCAGCTCCGCGGCGATCTCGACAACGTCGTGCTGAAGGCGATCGCGCCCGAGCCCGAGCGGCGCTATCCGTCGGCCGGTGCGCTCGCCGACGACATCGAGCGTCTGCTCGACCGGCGTCCGGTGTCGGCGCATCCGCCCTCGACGTGGTATCGCGCGCAGAAGTTCGTCTCGCGCCATCAGGGCGGCGTCTTCGTGACGACGCTGCTCGCGCTCGGCATCCTCGCGGCGCTCGGCGTCGCGCTCTGGCAGGGCAACGTCGCGCGCGAATCGGCACGGCGCGCGGATGCGATGCGCGATTTCATGGTTTCGGCGTTCTCCCAGGCCGAGCCCAGCACGCCGCGCGCGGGTCCGCCGAGCATCACCGATGTCGTCGAGCAGGCGATCGTCAAGGCGCGCAGCGACGGCGCGATGCATCCCGCCGTGCGCGCCGAGCTGGTCGCGAACCTCGGCGCGGTGCTGAGCGCGCAGGGCAAGCTCGAGAACGCGCGCGAAATCCTGCAATGGAACTACGATCACGCGCAGAAGGATTTCGGCGACGGCGCGCACGAAACGCTCGATGCGGCGCACGAGCTCGCCGTCACGCTGATCCTCGCCGGCGACTACGCGAACGCGCGCATCCTGATCGACCGCGCGCTCGCGCACGCCGCGAGCGACGCCAGGCGCGATGCCGCGCTCTATCTCGACTCCGCGCTGCTTGCCAGCAAGGTGCACGAGCGCCAGCGCGCGCTCGCCGACGTCAACGAAGGCCTGCGCCTGACGCGCACGCTGAACGATGAAAATGCGCTGGCCGAGGCCCTGTCCCAGTACGGCAACGTGCAGCTCAGCGTCGGCGACGTGTCGGCCGCGACCAGGGCCTGGGAGGAATTGCTTGCGCTCCGCGAAAAGCGTTACGGGCCGATGCATGTCGACGTCGCCGAATCGCACGCCGATCTTTCGCGCGCGTACCGCCGCGCCGGACGGCTCGACGACGCGGAGCGGCACATCCGCGCGGCGCTCGCGGTCGACGCCGCCGTGCTGCCGGCCGAGCACTGGCGCCATTCGAATCATCTGAACGCGCTGATGATGGTCGAGCTCCAGAAGCGCGATTACCGCGCGGCGCTGGCGACGGCGACGGAGAGTCTTCGCATCGATCGCATCATCTACGCCGACGGCGATCATCCCGACGTTGCGAACGATCTCAACTCGGTCGGCATGCTGCACGCGCTGCTCGAGGATTGGCCGGCGGCCGTCCCGCCCATCAAGGAAGCGCTCGATCGCTCGGTCGCGAAGTTCGGCGCCGAATCGTTCGATGCGGCGGTGACGCGCTCGAACTACGGCGTCGTGCTCGCGCACGCCGGCGAGGTGGCTGCGGGCGAGGCCGAGCTCGATCACGCGATCGGGACGCTCGAAGCGGCGAGCGAGCCCGACCTCGACGAGCAGGCCGCGACGTGGGAGAAGCTCGCTCGCGTGCGGCTCGATCGCGGCGACGCCGCCGGTGCGCTGACCGCGATCGATCGCATCGATGCGCTGCTGGCGAAGACCAACCCGCCGGGCGCGTACTGGGATGGCCGCGCCGGCGCGCTCCGCGCGAGCGCGCTCCTGATGCTCGGCCGCGCGACGGATGCGCGGCCCGTCCTCGACGCGGCGAGCGCGGAGCTCGCGCAGTCGAAGAACCCGGACGCCGTGCTGCGCGTCGAGCTCCCGCTGCTCGATGCGAACGCACGCCTCGCGGCCGGCGAGCGCGATGATGCGCGCGAGCGCGCCGCACGCGATGCGCTCGCCGCGCTCGCCAATCCTCCGCAGCGGCTCGTCGCACTCGCCAATCGTCTCGACGGCGCGAAGTAGCAGCGCGCTGCCTTGACCCCTCCGTCCGGCGTTCTTCGTGCGCGCCTCGCGGTGGACGCCGGAACGCGATGCCACGAGCAGCTGCGTCGCGCCTGCGGCCCCTAGGCGCCGCTCCGTTCCCCGATCCCGCGACCCCGGACGAGCTCCTCGCGGCGACACGCGCAGGACGGCTTCTCTGCGCTCAGATGAGCGAAGCGCCGGCCTCCCCAGCCGACCCCGCGACCTTTGCAAACCGCCATGTCGTGCCTCGCGGCGAAACGTCGTTTTTCACCCACGGGGACAAAACGACGTAGGGAGGGAGCGTCATGGATTCTTGCCTGAACGGAAAACGCGGGCGCGCGGCGCGCCTTGCCGGCGTGTTGCTATGCCTCGTACCGCTGTGGGCGAACGCGCAGCTCGTCGACGCCACGCTGGCCACGCCGTCGGTACCGCTCGGAGGCATCGGCAAGTCGCTGTCCGACGAGGTCGGCAGCGGCCGCGGTGACGCCGATACGGAGTGGTCGTCCGGCTACGTGATCGCCCGCGATCCCGCGCGCGCGATCCGACGCGGGCGCCAGCTCTTCCAGCGCAAGTTCACGATGGAGCAGGGCCAGGGCCCGCGCGTGAACATCGATTCGACCGGCGACATCATGGCGAACCCGGCGCTCGGCGCAGGCCTGTCGGACAGCTGCGCATCGTGCCACGGCCGCCCGCGCGGCGCGGCCGGCTTCGGCGGCGACGTCGCGACGCGGCCGGACAGCCGCAACGCACCGCATCTCTTCGGCATCGGCCTTCGCGAGATGATCGGCGACGAGATGACGACCGACCTTCGCGCCGAGCGCACGCGCGCATCGCGGCAGGCGGTCGCGACGAACCAGCCCGTCACCTACCCGCTGTCGAGCAAGCGCATCAGCTTCGGCTCGATCACGGCCCTTCCGGACGGTACGTTCGACACCTCGCACGTCGACGGCGTCAACGCGGACCTTCGCGTACGCCCGTTCTTCGCCGATGGCCGCGAGTTCTCGGTGCGCGCGTTCGCGGTCGGCGCGTTCAACGACGAGATGGGCCTGCAATCGCCCGATCCGGTGCTGTGCGCGGCCAGCGATCCGGTGAATCCAGAGCGCACCGTGAGCCCGGCCGGCATGGTGTTCGATCCGGCGCTCGATACCATCAAGCGTCCGCCGACCTGCGATCCGGCCGACGATGCCGATCACGACGGCGTCGCCGACGAGCTCGATCCGGCGCTCCTCGACTACACCGAAATCTATCTTCTCAACTATTTCCGCCCGGCGATCGGCAAGACGACCGCACGCACCGACGAAGGTCTCGGCCTCATGCGCGCGGCCGGCTGCACGGCATGCCACGTGCAGAACTTCGACATCGCGCACGACCGGCGCGTCGCCGACGCCGATACCCGATATGACGCGGACCGCGGCATCTTCAATCATCTCTACACGACGGTGACGCCGCTTTTCGATTCCGTGCGCGACGCCGACGCCCATCCGAAACTGACCCCGCATGGCGGCCGCTTCACGGTCACCAACCTCTTCCCGGATTTCAAGCGCCACGATCTCGGACCGATGTTCCGCGAGCGCAATTACGACGGCACGGTGCACACCGAGTTCATGACCGCGCCGCTCTGGGGCATCGGGACCAAGGCGCCGTACGGGCACGACGGCCGCAGCGTGACGCTCGACGACGTGATCCTGCGCCACGGCGGCGAGGCGGAGGCGTCGAAGGCGGCATACGTTGCGCTCGGCGAGGACAACCAGCACAAGATACTCGAGTTCCTCGGGACGCTGCTTTTGTTCCCGCCCGACGATACGGCGTCGAACCTCGATCCGGGCCATCCTGGCGGCGACGATCCGCAGAACCCGGCCCAGCACGGCAGCATCGCGCTGTCGGCGCTGTTCCAGATCGCCTCGGAAGGCGGCGAATAGCGTTCGTCCGCGGGCGGCGCGTCGGGCGCCGCTCGTCGACCGCCGGCGTGTCCGAGTCCGCCATCGAGCGGCGTTCTTCGTCGGCACGGCGGACTCACGCGCCGGATACTGCGCTAACGTAGCGGCTCCGCGGGCGACCCGCGGCCGGCGCCACGCGAGCCGAAGAACTGCGATGACCGATCCGACCCCGACCCTGCGGGAGTTGTTCGAAACCGCGCTCGCGCTCGCACCGGCGGAGCGCGCCGCGTTCCTCGATGCGCACTGTCCCGATCCCGCGCAGCGCGCGGCGGTCGAGCGGCTCGTCGCGGCCGACGACGACGGCGGCGCGCGCCTGCTCGACCGGTCGTTCGACGAATTGCTCCAGCACGTCGGCAATCCCGAGCGCGACGCCGCGCCGCCGCCGCCCGGCGCGCGCGTCGGCCCGTTCACGCTGATCGAGAAGCTCGGCGAAGGCGGCTCGTCGATCGTCTATCGCGCCGAGCGCGAGCAGGCCGGCGTGCGCCAGACGCTGGCGCTGAAGCTCTTGCGGCGCGGGCTCTATTCCGACGACGAGCGGCGCCGGTTCCGCAGCGAGCGCCTCGCGCTGGCGCAGCTGCGTCATTCGGGCATCGCGCGGCTGATCGAAGGCGGCGTCACCGACACCGGCGTGCCGTACATCGCGCTCGAGCTCATCGACGGCGCGCCGATCACCGTGCACGTGCGCAGCGCGCGCCTCGACCTTCGCCAGAGGCTCGCGCTGTTCGTCGCGGTGTGTCGCGCGGTCGAGGCCGCGCACCGCGCGCTGATCGTGCATCGCGATCTCAAGCCCTCGAACGTGCTCGTGACGCGCGAGGGCGAGGTCAAGCTCCTCGACTTCGGCATCGCCAAGCTGCTGGAGCCCGGCGAGGGCGACGAGGCGACGCATACGCTGCACGCGGCCATGACGCCGGCCTACGCCGCGCCCGAACAGTTCACGCGCGGCGCGATCACCACGGCGACCGACGTCTATGCGCTCGGCGTGCTGCTCGGCGAGCTCGTCACGGGACGCCGGCGCGAGCCCGGCGACA
>CALFNI010000325.1 GCA_937902695.1 uncultured Rhodanobacteraceae bacterium | reverse complement strand
CGCTTCAGCCTCGGCTCGCGATCGCCGTCGCAGGACGTCTTCCCCGCCGGCACCTGCTACTACGGCGACTACTGCACGGTGCACGGCTACGTGATCGACTACGGCGCGACCGTCTATCACGACCTGCAGTTCGGCTACAACCTCGAAGCTTGGAACACGCGCATCGACGTCGGCATCAACAACGTCGCCGACAAGCAGCCACCGTTCCTGTGGGCGAACAATTCGATCAACGCGAACAGCGATCCGAGCGATTTCGATCTGATGGGACGATATTACTGGTGCAGCGTGAGCGTGAAGTTCTGACGCGCGGATCAAGCGTCATTCATCGTTGCCTTCGAACGCTCGAGCCACCAGAGCAGCGCAGCGGCGGCGAGCCACGCGCTGAAGAACGGCCAGCGCGACGACGGCACCTGGCGCGCGGCGCGCGCCGAAGCGCTCGCGCCGGCGCGTCCGGCGAGCATGCGCGTTGCTTGCGCGTCGCGCGCGGCGACGAGCGCCGGCGACGCATTCGCGGCAGCGGCGTGGAATGACACGCGCGCGGCGCCCGATACGAGCGTGTGCCAGCCCTCGCGCACGGGCCAGAATCCGGCGCAGCGCCTCGCATCGATCGCGAGCGCGACAGGCGCGCCGTCCGGCTGCTCGACGCGTGCGCCGTCAGCCAGGCCGCACAGCACGCTGCGTTGATCGACGCGCGCGTCGCGCGGTGCATCGGGCCTGGCGACGCCAGTCGCGCGCGCGACCGTCGCGAGCGCGCGGCTCCAGAGGCTGCCGAATGCGCCGGCGTCGCCGGCGAGCGTCATGCGATACGTATCGGCGAGCCACCAGATCGCAATGCGGCCTTGGCCGATCGAGCGCCACAACGCGACGGCGCCGCCGTCCCCGCTGCGGACGAGCGGCGTCGCGTCGTCGCCCTCGACGAGCAACGCGCGGCGCGACAGCACGGCCGCCGAATCGGGCGCCGCGCCGTCGAGCGAAACCGTCTGCGGGACGTCGGCGCTGCGCACGCGAAAACCGAGCTCGCGCCATTCGTTCGCGACGGTGTCGGGCAGCGCGCCCGATACGCGCAGGAACAGGCCGAGTCCGTCGCGCGCCGCATCCTCCAGCGCGCGCTTCGTCGCCGCATCGAGATTCTTCCACGCGCGCTCGTCGATCATCACGAGATCGGTCCTGGCGAGCGCATCGGCGCCGAGCGCTGCGGCGCCGTCCTGCATCGCGACGCCGTCGCTCAGCACGATGCGGCTGGTGAGGTCGATGCCCGCGTCGACGGCCCAGCGCCGCAGGTACTTGAGCTCGGGATCCGGCGCGCCGGCAAGCACGAGCACGCTGAGCGTAGCGCCCGGCTGCACGGCGACAGGCTGGGCGACGTCTTCGCGCGTCGCGCCTGCCGCATCGAGCACGCGCAGCACGAAGACGAAATCGCCGGCCGATTTCGCCTGCGCCTGGAGCGCGAACGCGCCGTCGTGCCCGAGATCGGCACGCGCGATCACGGCGCCCGCCGGATCGCGCAGCTCGACGCGTCCGCCGGCATCGCCCTGCACGCGCCCACGGATCCGGAACGTGCTGCCGGCGCGCACCCGATCCGGAACCGAAACGTCGACGATGCCATCCGGCGTCGGCGTCGCGTCGAACTCGACCGCGAGACCGCGCGCGGCATCGGCGTCGCGCGACGGCAAGCCGCCGCCGACGACGCGCAGGCCGACGGCATCGGGATGGCGACGCAATGCCGTGCCGAGGTCGGGCGCGTGCTCGATGTGGCGTGCGGCCACGACGTCCGGCAGCGCGACCGTCGCGATGCCGTCGCCGGCCTTCGCGATCTGCGCCGGCGTCGCGCCCGGCGTCAGCACGACGAGCGTGCCGGCTGCGAACCGCTCGTCGACGCGGGGCGGGAACAGGGAAAACCATATCAACAGCCCGGCGGCGAGCTGCAGGGCAACCCGCAGCGCGCGATGCGGCCTCGCGCCGCGCAGCGTGCGCCGCGCGCCGAGCAGCGTGGCGATCGCGATCAGGATTGCGGCGATCAGCGCGACGTTCATCGCGGCGGCCCCGCGTTTCCACCGCGCAGGGCATCGAGGTATGCGCGCCCCGATGCATCGGGCGCGACGCGCGCCTCGACCGTCGTCGCCGGCTGCGGCAACAGCGGCCACAGCAGGCTGCGCAGCTGGTGCCGGCATTCCTCGCAGGCCGGAGCGCGCCGCAGGCGATCGCTCGCCGCGAGCAGCGCCAGCGAATCGGCGGTCGCGCCGGCATGCGTGTCGACCCAGCGGTCGAGCGCGTCGAGATCGGGCGTTCCGTGCGCATCGAGCGCCTGCCATGCCGCGAGCGCGGCGGAATCGGTGTCGTCGGCTGGCGCGAGTGCGGCGGCACGATCGGTCAGGCCCTTGCGATCGCCGGAGAGCCGTCGCGATTCGTCGACGGCCGGCAGCTCAAGGCCGACGCGCGCGAGATAGATGCGCGATGACTGCTGCACCTGCTTGATATACGCGAGCGCCTTGTTCTCGAACGGCAGCGCTTCGGCCGGTCGGCCCTGGCGCAGATGCAGCTCCGCATCCCACATCTCGTTGAGCGCGGATTTGAGGATCGCTTTCGTCTCCGGATCGAGCAGCGTCGCGGCCTCGGCGACGTCGTGCGTGTGGCCATACTCCGACACGACGGCGCCGGCATCGCCGAACTTCTGCGCGTCGAGGTAGTGCTTGTGCTCTGCTTCGCGCTTCGTCAGCGCGTCGGCGCGGCCTGCGTCGGCTTCGTTCTTGCCTTTCCTGTTGTCGTCGCCCGGCGGCGCGCCGTCGCTGCGCGTTTCGGATTCCTCGCCGAGGAACTGGCCGTAGCGGAGCCGCAGGATCTTCTGGTCGACGCCGATGCCGTCCGAGCGCGCGAGCACCACGTCGTCGCCGAGTTTCGCCTGCTCGGCGAGAAGATTTTCCGTGTCGATGATGATCTGGCGCTGGCTGCGGAAGTACGCCGGCAACGCCTTTTCGACGAGCCCCTCGATGCCGGCGCTGTCGCTCGACGCGTCGGGCGGCCAGCGCAGGATGAAACTCGCGCTCTTCGTCGTGTTCGGCCTGGGATCCCGGTTGTCGCTGACCGCGAGGCGCACGATGACGTCGTCGCCGCGCGCGATGCCGAGCGCGGCGAGATCGAGCTGGTGCCTGTAGCGCTGATGACGGCCCGGGTTGGCCGTGTCGATGTCGTCGCCCGCGAGCGCGAGCGTCTGTTCCTTGAACGCGATGTTTTCGCCGGTACCTTGCGCGAGCGTGATCGCGAGGCTCGCCGCCGCGATGCCGTAGTCGTCGCTCGCTTCGAACGCGAGATCCCAGGTCTTCTGCCCGTCTTCGAGCAGCGTCAGCGATTTCCCGGGCTGGATGACGCGCACATCCGGCGCGCGATCGGCGGTGACGTCGATGCGGCGGAGATTGTCGTCGTCGAGCGCCGGCGCGCCGTCGGGCACGATGCGGTACAGCGCCGACGTTGCAAACACGCGCTCGCCGGTCCACTCGTCGCCGGTGCGCGCGAGATCGACGCGGCTGCCATCGTGGAATGCCAGCGCCACGGCGTTCGGCATGTTCGTGAAATGCAGGTGCCAAGCAACGCGCGAGCCTTCGGCCACACGCGTTTCGAGCGTCGATTCGCTGCGCGCGGCGATTCGCGTATAGGCCGGTGCCGCGATATCGAGGCGCACGCGATCGATCCGGGTCGCGCCGGTATCCGCAGGATCCTGCGATCCGGAGCCCGGAACCTCGATGACGGTTCCCGGTGCGAGAGCGACGAACGCGACGGCAGCAATGCCGATCACCCATGCGAGCGCGATCCGCGGCCACGGCCATGGCGAAGCCACCTCGGCGGCCGGCTCGCTTTCGATGCGCGCGTGCAAGCGTGCACGCTGCAGGCGCTGCAACGGCGACAACGTGGACGCATCGCGGAACAGAAGGTCGGCGCTGTCGTCGAAACGCGGCTCCGCGTCGTCGAGCCGCCGCGCGATCCAGGCCTCGTCGACAGCGCGCGCGGCGCGGCGCATGCAAATGCCGAGCGCGACGGCGGCGACGACGACGGCGGCCATTGCGCCAGGCCAGCCGGCCGCGCGCGCCCCGATCGCGACGACGACGGCGGCCGCCGGCAGTGCATAAAGGCTCGCAATCGCCGCACTGCGCGTGCGCGCGTTGCGGCCGATCTCATGCAATCGCGCGTCGACGGTCATGCCGGGCCTCGCGTGCGCGTCGCGACGATGCGCTCGGCAAGCACCAGCAGCGCAATCGCGAGCGCGAGCCACGGATCGAGGGGCTTGGTCGACGCCGGCGCCGCGGCGCTTTCACCGGCCGCTGCGCCGGAGCGAGGCTGCATCGCCGCGGCCGGTCCGCGTGTCGGCGGTGGCGCTGCGCCTTCGAGCAGGTCGCGCAGATGCGCGGGAAAATCGGCATCGAGCAGCGCCGGCAGGGCATGCGGCGTGAACGCGGGCACAAGCGCAACGAGGCGGCCGCGGCCCATCGGCGCGACGCGCGCAATCACGTCGCCCTCCCCATCGCGCCATGCGGGCGCGCCGTCCGCGCGGGGCTGATGATCGACGATCGCCGTGCCGCCGGCTTCGACCCATGCGGTGACGGCCGGCGTCGGCTCCGCGCCGAGCCAGATGAGCGCGCGCGCCGGATCGGGAATCGGCGTGCCCTGCGCTTCCACGTCGAGCGTGTACGTGTGCCCGCCGGTCGCAGCGAGCGCCGCGACCGCCGCTTTCAGATATTTCAGCGCCGCTTCGGCGGGCGGCGCATAGCGCACCGCGATCGCGAGCGGCGCGTTCGGCGTTGCCGGTTCGTCCGTCGGCATCTTTCCCGGCACGACGTGCCAGTCGACGGCACGCGCGAGCAGCGGACGCTCGCCGTCGAGGCCCGATAGTTCCGCGGGCGCGACCACGGTCAGCGTCGCACCGGCCGGCAGCGCGGCATCCGCTTCGCGCAGCAGGCTTGCAACCGGAATGGCGTTCGATGGTGGCTGCGTTTCGACGGCGGGGAAGCCCGGCGCGAGCCAGCGCCAGTCGGCGCCGGCCGACGCGACGGCTGCACGCGCCGCGGCGAGATCGCTGCCCGGCGCGACGAGCACGCGCGAGGCCTGCGCCGCCGGCGCCTCGACGAGCACCGGTCGCGCGAGCAGCAGCGCCAGCAGCGCGAGCAGCGCGAGTCGCAGCAGCAGGAGCCACGGCCGTTCGAAGCGCAAGCGACGATGCGGGCGGATGCGCTCGGAAATCCAGCGCAGCGCCGCGAACTCGGTCGTGCGCAGCTCGATCCTGCGCACCAGATGGATCACGATCGGCACGACGAGCGCGGCAAGCGTCGCGAGGCCGAGCGGCGCGAGCAAAGCGAAGCTCATGCGCGCACCCTGGCGCCGACCGCGCCGAAGAAATGCTGCAGCGGCAGATCCGGCGCGGTGTCGAGGAAATATTCGGCATGGCGGATGCCGCCCGCGACGAAGCGGCGCGCGAGATTCGCGCGTGCGGTCCTGAAGCGGTCGAGGAAGTCGCTGCGGATCGCAGCCGCCTCGACGCGACGATCGGCACCGGTTTCCGGATCGACGAAGCGGTGTCCGCCCTCGAACGGGAAATCGCGTTCTTCGGCGCTCAGCATCTGGATCGTCAGCACTTCGCGACGGGCGGCCGCGAAGCGAAGTGCGAGATCGGCGGCGGCATCGTCGAAGAAGTCGGAAAGCACGAGCACGAGCGAGGACGGCAGCACGCGCTCCCAGAGCGGTCGTAAGGAGGATTCGACGGGCCACGCGCCGGCGCACCGGATCTTTTCGAGCTCGAGCAGGCAGCGGTCGCGATGGCGCGCGCCGGCATCGGCTGCGATCAGTGTCGGGCCGCCCGC
>CALFNI010000324.1 GCA_937902695.1 uncultured Rhodanobacteraceae bacterium | reverse complement strand
CGGCGCGGGCGGCAGCAATTCGCAGACGATCACGTTCATCTCGCCGGCGCCGTCCAATGCTGTCGTGGACGGACCAAGCTACGTCGCGGTCGCAACCGCGAGTTCGAACTTGCCGGTCGTACTGACCGTCGACGCCGTTTCGGCTGGCGTCTGCGCAATCAACAACGGCACAGTGACCTTCACCGGAACGGGCGCGTGCACGATCAATGCAAATCAAGGCGGGAATGCGGATTTTGCACCGGCGCCGCAAGAGCAGCAGAGTTTCCCGGTGAACCCGCCGGTAAGCGATGTCATCTTCCGCGATGGATTCAACGGCCCGTAAGTGCCGGCAAATGCGGATCGCGCGCGACCAAATAGTCGCGCGTGCACTACGGCTTACGCAGCCAGCGGGCGCGCACGAGCGCAGCGATCTCGCTCGTCTCTAGAAGCGGCGGCGGCAGCGCGCTCGGTACGGATTCGCCAATCTGGCGCAGGCGCCCGCTGTCGCTGAGCTCGCGGTGAAATGCCGCGAGCTTACCGGTGATCGGCTGTGGCGCGAACGTATAGACTGGCTTTCCGGTCGCGCAGGCTTCCGAAAGCATGTTGACCGAGTCGGGCGTCACGACGATGCGATCGGCCCAGGCAAGAAATCCGGCGTAGGGATTTTCGTCAGCACGATCGCCGCCGAAGAAGACACCCGGAAACGCCGCGAATGCGGCGCGAAGCTTCAGGACGACATTCTCCGGCGTGCGTCGCGAGACGCTGACGAGATAGCTGCCAGCCTCGGCATCGTACCCGGCGGTTAGACGATCGAGCAGCGCATCGAAGTAAGCGTCATCGAGCCGCTGCGCACGGTTCGTCGCGCCGATCAGCACGGCCGTTCGTGGCGGCGGGAGCGCGGCGAATCGCGCGAAACGCATACGTGCATCGGCGAGCCAGTGCGCGTCGACGGGATTCAGCGAGCCCATCGTCTGAATCACATTCGGTCCATCGACGCCGTCGTGCTTGGGCGTAATGAGAATGTCGAACGCACCCGGATCGACGCGCGGGTCCAGAATCTGCACGGTGAACGTGCTGCCGCCACTCCACGCGCGAAGGGCGCGCGTAGCGAGCGCGGCGCGACGGCCGCACCCGATGGCGATGTCGGGCCAAGGTGGCGTAAGCGCGCGGCCGTCGGCATCGCGCACGGCCCATCGTGCGCCGACGGCGAGGCGCGGCGCGAGCAGACTCCATGGCTGGCGCACGCCGATGCGCACGACGCGCGCACCGACGTCGAGCGCTCGGGCGAGCGCTGCCGCCTGGCGCTCATTGCCGGCGGCGCCGTCGCTGATGGCCCAGCAGATCGGGATCGTATCGCTCATGACGGCTAGCCTAACGCAGCCGTTCCGGTGTTCTGGAACCATCCGGGCCCCGAGCCGAGGACATCGTATCCAATGTCCGCGGAATGCCTCGGTCGGCGGACCGCCGGAGCGTGAGGACGCTCTGTTTCGGATGAGAAACGGTCCGCACACCTTCGTGCCTGTACGATGTGCCCATCGCAATCTCTCCACTACGATCAGGATGCTGAAGATGGCCCACCGCTCGGTACTTGCCCTATCGCTGCTCGGCACCTGCGCGCCCGCGCTCGCCGCCACCTACACGCTCGACCCCAACCACACACAGGTCCAGTTCATCTGGAACCACTACGGCTTCACCAACCTGACCGGCCAGTTCGGCAAGATCGAAGGCACTCTCGATTTCGATGCCACCGATCCGACGAAATCGTCGGTAACGGCGACGATCGGCCTCGCGAGCGTCAACAGCAACATCAGGAAGCTCGACGAGAAGCTCGTCACGTCGGACTATTTCGACGTCGCGAAGTATCCGACCGCGACGTTCAAGAGCACGCGCGTCGAGAGGGGCTCGACGCCCGATCGGCTCAAGGTTATCGGCGACCTGACGCTGCATGGCGTGACGAAACCGGTCACGCTCGACGTTGACGTCGTCAAGGTCGGCACCCAGCCGCTACGCAAGGGCGAGGCGGCGGGCTTCGATGCGACCGCGACGATCAAACGCTCGGACTTCGGCATCAAGACCTATCTTCCGATGGTCGCGGACGACGTGAAGCTGCACATCGTCGCCGAGGCGGTCGAGGCCAAGGCATTCGCGGCGAGCAAGCCGCCGGCGTCGAAGTAGCCGATGGGCCGGAGCGAAAACGCCGCCTCGAAGGCGGCGTTTTCATTCCAGCGTGGCGCTGCTGCCGCGCGGCACCGGACCCGACGTCGGACGAATCAGCCTTTCTTGACGCCGACATCCTTCATCGCCTCGAGCCCGGCGAGATTGATCGATCCGACCGCCGCCTTGAGCTGATCCATGCTGTCGGCGTTCCCCGAAAGCTTCACCGCGAAGCGGTCGCCGAGAATCATGCCGTACTCGCCGTACTTCGTCTGCGCATCCCACTGCTCGTGGACGAGGTTGCCGTTCTGCTTGTAGGTCTTCTCGTAGCCGTGGTCCGTTTCCTTGTCGGCCTGCACGGCGGCGAAGCCTGCCAGTGCGAGAAAGCCTTTCGCCGATCCGGTGTCGGTGACTTCGAGCTTCAGCGAGCGGTTGGCGCCATCCGAATAGGTCGCGTGCGCCTCGGAGACCTGCATGCCCATCGCGCCGTTCCGCTCGGCCGAGAAATCGGTGCGCTTGAGGCCCGCGAGCGTGTCGGGGATGAACGGCTTCAGCATGTCGGGTGCGAGCGCCTCGACTTCGTCGCCGCCGCTCACCGCGGTGCCGATGACCTTGCCGAGCGCTTCGCTCTGCGCCTTCGAATCGCCCGATTTCTGCGCGGCCTCCATCTGCTTGCCGGCCGCTTCCATCTTCTTGCTCCACGCGTCGAGCTTGCCGAGCGAGGAATCCTTGTCGATCGTGACCTCGCCGCCGCCGAGGCTGCCGAGGCCGTGGCTGCCGAGGGCGGCGCCGCTCATCAGCGCACCGGTGCCGACGATGCCCGCGACGACGATCCCGACGATCCAGCTCAGGATGATCGCGAGGATGATCGTGACCGCCGTGTAGCCGCCGGCCTTTTCCACCGGGCTCTTCATGGTGGCGGGAAGGCCAAGATAGAGAAGGTAGATGCCGTAGACCAGCGCGGCGAGCATGATCAGCCAGCCGAGCCACGGGATCAGCGCGCCGACGCCGGCGACCCAGCTCGCGGTCCACGCATAGGCGACGGCCTTCATCGCCTGCACCTGGCTCTTCTGCCCGCCGAACGTCGGCGCCAGAGCATCGACGATCATCGCGACGACGAAGACCAGCGCCAGCGTCAGCGCGTAGCCGACGATCATGCCGGTGATGCCGGCGCCGATCGGCGTGCGATAGCTGATGCCGAGCATCCCGTAGCCGATGAAGCTGCCCTTGATGAACTGACAAACCGCCGGGATCGCCGCTAGCCAAATGATGTAGTTCTTGTACAGATCGGCCACTGTCGTCGGTTCCGCGGCGATGACGGGCCATTCAGTTTTCGGCGTCGTCAGGATCGCCTTGACGCGCGCGATGAGCTTGTTGAAGTCCATTCGTCCCTCCCAGGTTCGATTTTTGCGCCTTCCGCACGGCGCTCGGCGGCATTCTAGGCGCAAAGCACCCGTGTCGAAGTGATTGGCGGGTCGCAGTCAGGATGGGATTTCCGTCACAGCACGGCGCCGCGCAGTTGTCATGCGTCCTGCTGGTAAACTTGCGCACCTTTACCCGGAGCCCGTCATGTCGCGCCCGAACCCTGCGGCGGAGAGAACCATTCCCGCCAATGCCGAGAACCGTTACGAGGTGACGCGCGCCGACCTGCCGCTTTCCTGCCCGATGCCGGGCATGTCGCTCTGGAACTCGCATCCGAAGGTCTACCTTCCGGTCGAAGGCGACGGCGGCTGCGCGAAGTGCCCGTATTGCGGCGCCGACTACGTGCTGGTCGACAGCCGGCTGGCCGACAGCGGGCTGGCCGACAGCCGGCTGGCCGACAGCGGGCTCGTCGGCTGAATGGCCGCGCGGCGATTGACCGTCATTCAGCTCGTGCCCGCGCTCGACGCGGGCGGAGCCGAGCGCTCGGCGCTCGAGATCGGTCGCGCGCTCGTCGCAGCCGGGCATCGGTCCATCGTCGTATCCAGGGGCGGCCGCATGGTCGCGCAGCTCGTCGCCGAAGGCAGCGAGCACGTCGAGATGCCGATCGCCGAGAAGCGGCTCGGCACGCTGCGCCAGGTCTCGGCGCTCCGCGCGCTGATCCGCCGCGAGAAGCCCGACATCGTGCACGCGCGCTCGCGCGTTCCGGCGTGGCTCGCGTGGCTCGCACTGCGCGGCCTGTCGCCGCGCCCGCATTTCGTGACCACCGCCCACGGCCTCAATACGCCGAACTGGTACAGCGCGATCATGACGCGCGGCGAGCGCGTCATCTGTGTCTCCAACACCGTGCGCGATCATCTGCTACACAACTATCCGCGCACCGATCCCGCGCGCCTGATCGTGATTCCGCGCGGCGTCGATGTCGAGGAGTTCGTCTACGGCTACCAGCCCGGCGACTCGTGGCGCGAATGGTTCTTCGCCGAGTTTCCGCAGCTCAACGACGTGCCGCTCGTGACGCTGCCGGGTCGCGGCACGCGTCTCAAGGGCCACGCCGATGCGATCGAGCTCGTCGCCGACCTCGAGGCGCGCGGCATCGTCGTCGGACTCCTGCTGCTCGGCGCGCATCAGCCAGGTCGCGAGGCGTACATCGCCGAGTTGCAGGCGCTCGCGCAGGCGCGCGGCGTCGCCGGCCGGCTCGCGATCAGCGCGCCGCGCGACGACGTGCGCGACGTCTACGCGATCTCCTCGCTCGTGCTGCAGCTTTCGAACAAGCCCGAATCGTTCGGCCGCACCGTGATCGAGGCGCTTGCGCTCTGCCGGCCCGTGCTCGGCTACGACCATGGCGGCGTCGGCGAGCTCCTGGCCGATCTCTATCCGGTCGGCCGCGTCGCGCCGGGCGATCGCGCACGCCTCGTCGAACGCGCCGCGGAGCTGCTGCATCGCGCGCCGGCGATCGCGCCGTTGCAGCGCTATCGCCTCGAAGACATGCAGCGGGCGACGCTCGCGCTCTACGACGAGCTCGCGACCGCCTGATCCGGCGCATTCGCGTTTTGCATCGCGCCCATTAAGATGGCGCCGATTCCGCGGGAGCGCCCTTGATCCCATCGCCACCACCCGGCGCGTTGCCGGCATCGAGCGCGTCGCCCGGCGCCGCGCCGTGGCCGCTGCTCATCGTGCTTGCGGTCGCCGTGCTGCTTCCGGTCGGGCGTGCGTCGGAGCTGCCGGTCGCGATCGGCGCGCTGGCGGCGATCGTGCTGCTGGCGCAGCGCCGCATCGACTGGCGCGCCCCGGCGAGCCGCCTTCCCCTGATCCTGTTCGCGTGCTACGCGCTGCCTGCGCTGATTTCCTGCGCGACGGCGGTCGCTCCGGCGCGCACGTGGTCGACGGTCGCATCGATCGTGCGCTTCCTGCCGTTCGCGATGTTCGCAACCTGGGCGCTTCGCGATACGCGCCAATGGAAAACCGCGATCGCCATGATCGCCGCGGTCGTGTCGCTCTGGGTCATCGATGCATACGCGCAGATGATCACCGGCTACAGCCTCGCCGGCGCCGCGGAAGCCGAGCGGCTTTCGGGCATCTTCGGTGCCGGCAACCTGAAGCTCGGCCCGGTGCTCGCCGTGCTGTCGCCGTTCGTGCTGATCGCGGCGCGCGATGCGCTGCGCTGGCGCGGCCTGGCGCTCGCGTTCGTGTTCCTCGCCGTGCCGATCCTGCTCGCGGGCTCGCGCGCGGCGTGGCTCATGTACGCGCTCGTCTGCGTTGTTGTCGCCTGGCGCGAAGCGCGCAGCAAGCGCACGTTCGCGCTCGCGCTCGGCGTTGCGATCGCGATCGCCGGCGTCGCAACGGGCATTGCGCTCCGTGATTCGCCGGGTTTCGACGCGCGCATCGAGCGCAGCCTGCTCGCACTCGGCGGCACCGAGCGCGCGGTCGACGCGGCGTCGGCCGGCCGGGTCAGCATCTGGCGCACGGCGATCGTAATGTGGGAGGCGCATCCGCTGACCGGTGTCGGCGTGCGCGGTTTCCGCTACGCGTATCCCCGCTACGCGGCACCGGAGGATACGTTCGTCGATACCGCAAGCGACACCGGCGCCTCGCACGCGCATCAGATCGTGCTCGAAGTGCTCAGCGAGACGGGCGCGATCGGCCTGCTGTTCTGGCTCGCGGGCGTCGGCTTTGCCGTGCGCGCGTGGCTGCGCGCCGATGGACGAACGCGCGATCTCGCATTCGCGCCCGCGCTCGCGCTCGTCGCGATGTGCTTTCCGCTGAATACGCACCTCGCCTTCTACTCGGCGTGGTGGGGGCTTCTGTTCTGGTGGCTCCTTGGGCTTTATTGCGCGGCGCTCGGCGCGGACGGCACTAGCGTGGCGGCTCCTTCGCGCCGCGAAGCAGGCTGATTGCGAGACCGGCGATCACCGCGGCGCCCGCAACGAGGATCGCCCACAGGAGCCACCGGCGCCACGGCACGGGCGGTGGCGCCGGCTTCAATGCGGCATCGCCGCCGCTCGGCCGTGCCTCACCGAGTGTCGCGGTCGGCGCCTGCCAGTCCTTGCCGAGGCTCGCCCGGAGCGTCGACAGCGCCGCATCGACGGGATAGTCCGCGTGCCGTGCGGTTGCGCTGCCGACCGCGAGCACGAACGGTCCCGCACCTTCGGCGAGAAACACCAGGCTGTCGGGCCGATAGCCGAGCATGAGGTCGGGCGCCTCGGCGATCGCGTTCGCCGATTCGATGCGGAACGCCTTGGCGCGCCGCGCGAGCTGGATCGAAATATCGTCGTTGCGCAGCACGTCGTCGCCCTGCCGCAGCCGGAATGCAGTCTGCGTTGCGATGCGAACCCAGGGCGCGTCGGGCGCATCCGACAGGCGCGCGAACAATGTGATCCTGGCGAGCGCGTTGTCGCTCGCGAGACCGACGCGCGCCACATCGATCGGGAGTGGCGCCGGCAGCACGTAGTCGAAGCGCACGACGCCCGGTGCGGCATCGGATGCCGCGGCATGTTCGGCGCTGGTCCAGACACGCTCGGCCATCGCGCGCGTGCGCTCGACCGAGCGCGCCTCGACGCGAAGTTCCCTCAGCGTCGCGCCGTCGTCGGCCCGGCGCAGGCGCAGGTACTTCGCGCGCACGCCGCCGAGCGCGATGTCGCGCCGCTCGAGGCGTGCGCCGTCCTGTTCCAGCGCGAGCACGGTTGCGCCGCCGACGCCGTGCCAGTGCTCGAGGTCGTCGCTCGATTCGATCTCGAAACGCGCGACGACGCCGGACGCGGGCTCGCTCCATGTCAACGCGATCGTGTCGATCGCATGATCGAAGCCGCTCGCATCGACGATCCAGTCGCGCCCCGGCTGCGCCGACGGCTTCTGCTCGCCGGCGTCGATGCGGCGCAGGCGCCCGTCGGCATCGCGATCGATGACGAGGCGCAGGTCGCTCGCGCCGGCAGCAGCGGCCGCTGCGGGCACCGCGAGCGCCGGCAGCGCCGCACGCGCCTCGCGAGCGGTCGTCGTCGGCGCGGCCGCGACGAGCGCCATCGGCACCGGATGATCCGCCGCGTTGAAGATCTCGACGTCGCGAAGGTCCGCGCTTTGCACCCAGCGGTAGACGGCCGGCGTGAGATCGACGCGCCACGCGCTGGTGGCGGCATCGACGGTCGACGCGTTCGTTTCGATCGGAAACGCGTACGCGTAGTCGGCCGGTGTGCCCGCGGTGACGGCGTGTGCGACGCACAGCGACAGCGCGGCGGCGACAATGCGCATCATGCGCGTTCTCCCGCGGCCGGCACGCGCAGGGTGACGGTGCGCGGCGGCGCCGGCGCGAAATAACCGATCACCGTGCACAGCAGGCCGTACGCAATGAACGACGCGATGCCGAAAACGCTGCCGAGATGCGTGCGATCGATGAGCAGCAGCTTGGCGAGCACGATGCCCATCAGCACCGCGCCGGCGAGCCAGAGCGGCCGGTTGCCGCGCCGCGATCCCGACACCCAGCCGACGACTCCGAGCACGCTCCAGACGACCGTCAGCGAGGTCTGCGCCATCATCGACGATGCAATGCGTTCGTCCCAGGGCACGCCGCCCAGATGATGCACGCCGCGCAGCGTCGCGGCGGTGACGAACGCGAAGCCGGCGGCGACGAGCAGCATGAGGCGACGCCGGCGCAGGTCGTCCGATGTCGCGGGATCGGCGAGCCAGCGCGCGCCGCACAGCAGGATCGCGATCTGCACGAGCTCGATCGGGTTCAGGACCGGCACGTAGGCGAGGGGCGCCGTCTCGCCGGCATTCAAGAGCAGCAGCGCGAACGCGATCGCGGCGACGAACGCCTGCGAGGCGATCAGCACCTGGCGATGCGCGTCGAAGCGCGCGGCGAGCGGCGGTGCGATCAGCGCCGGCTTTCGCACTGCGACCAGCCACGCGCCGATCAGCGGCAGCAGCGTCATCGCATCGCGCCAGCCCGATGCGAGCCCCGCGTCGCCGGCGATCTGGCGGAGCGCGAGGCCGATCGCGAGCGTCCATGTCCAGAGCCAGCCCAGATGCGCAATGCGCAGCGGCATCGCCGGCGCGCTCCGCAGCGCCATCAGTGCCACATATCCGACGACGCCGTAGGCCGCGAAGGCCGCGAGGCCCCATCCCGCGAACGGGCGCGCGCCGGCATCGGCAAACGCGAATACGAACACGACGCCGAGCGCGAGCGCGACGGCCGCGGTCCATGCGAGCGCGCCGCGTTGCATCCAGCGCCATCCGGCACCGGCGAGGCCCGCCGTCAGTGTCACGAACGCAAGCAGTGCCTGCGGCTCGAGCTGCGCCGGCACGAAGCGATCGATTTCGCGAAGTCCCGCGCCGATCCACCAGGCGAGGCCCCAGAGATAGAGCAGGATCGCGATCTGCACGTTCGCGCCGCGGCGCGCGTAGAGGGCCGCGCTCGTCAACGCGGCCGCGGCGATCAGCACGGCGCTGATGCAACCGCCGTTGGCGATCGCGATCGCGTCCGCCGAGCCGGCGTCGAACGTCACTGAGGCGAGGAACGCGCCCGCCGCGAGCGCCTGCAAGGCGAGCCCGCTCCAGCGCGGCAGCCTGCGCTGCTGGCGAAAGCCGAGCCAGACGAGCGCGGCACCCTCGAGCGCGAACGTGCAGGCGGTCGAGCGCGCCGAGAGCGCGAGCGGCACCGCGAGCGTCGCGAACCCGATCGCCAGGATGGCGAACGATTCGCCGAGCGTGCGCATCGACGCGCGCCGGATCAGCACCCATGCGAGCAGCGTGTATACGGCCGCGAGTGCCAGCGCGCAGTAGGCGAGCGGCATGCGATCGCCGTCGAGCAGCGCGGCCTGCAGCGCGAACGCGATCAGCGGATTGCCGAATACGAGCGTTCCGTCGACGAAATCGCGGTGCGCGGGCTCGTCCTTTCCGCGCCGCCAGGCATAGAGAACCGGTATCGCGAGATAGATCGCGAAGAAGATCACCAGGAACGGTTCGGTGCTGTCGAGCAATGCCGGCGCGTAGCGCAGCACACCCCATGCGGTGCCGATGATCCACGTGAACGCGAAGCCGAGCAGGTTCAGCGCGCGCCACGGCTTCTTCCACGCGATCGCGACGATCGCGAGATTGAGCAGCGCGTAATACGAGAACAGCACGACGTGATTGCCGCTGCCGGTCGAGATCAGGATCGGCGCGGCGAAGCCGGCGACGATGCCGAGCACGGCGAGCGCAAGCGCATCCTGCAGCACCGCAAGCACGCCGGTGCCCGCGACGAGCACGAGCATCAGCGCAAACGCCGCCCCGGCCGGCAGCAGCGCATAGATGCGGAACGCCGCGAACACGGTCATCAGCAGGATGCCGATCGCGCCGCCCTGCAGCGAAAGACCGAATGCGCGGCGACGGTCGCGCTCGCGCCAGCCGAACGCGAGCGCCGCGATGGCGGCGAGCGCGATCGCGGCGAGGCGAAGCTCGATCGGGACGTGCAGCCAGCCCTGATCCGATGCGTACTTGAGGAGCGCCGCGACGCCGGCGAAAAGGACGAGCATGCCGACCTTGACCGGCACGTTGCCTTCGGTGAACCAGCGTTTGACCGCGGCGAACAGTGTGTCGATCGCGTTCGGCGGCGGCGGCGTGCGCACGGCCGGCGCGGGTTGCGGCGCGACGCGTGCGGCGGTCTCCGCCGCGGCGGCGGCGCGGCGCGCGGCCGAATCGATGATCGGTGACGGCGCCGGTGGTGCCGCCCATGTCGCGGGTTCGGCGGGCGGCACGGGCGTGGCCGTTTGCGACGTGGGCATTGGTTGCGCGCGCGTTTCAGCCGCTGCCACGACGGGCGCGGGCGTCGACGGCGTTCCCGCGATATCGCGTCGCAGCGCTTCGACGCGCGCCGACAGCGTGCGCAGTCGCGCGAACACGATGCCGAACGCGATGCCGGCGAAGAATCCGAATCCGGCCGTCGAATCGTTGCCGACGATGCCGCCGACGGCGAGACCGACGATGCAGCAGACGACGATGATCAGGAACGTCATGAGCCCCCCATCCGGCGCCGCCGCACCCGCGGGCCGATTCGCGCGGCGGCCTGCGCGATCGGACGCGGCCTGCCATCGTTCTAGTAGACGCTCGCCTCCCCTGGCGGGCGCGTCTTGAAGCGCTTGTGCATCCAAAGGTACTGCGACGGCGCCTCGCGCACCATCTGCTCGACCACGGCGTTGACGCGCGCCGTATCCTCAATTACGTCCTCGCCGGGGAAATCCGGTAACGGAGCGGCGAGGCGGATCGCGTAGCCGCCGCCGTCGAGCCTGCGATGGAAGAACGGGATCACCGCCGCGCCGGAAAGCCGCGCGAGGTGGTGCGTCGCGGTGATCGTTGCCGCCGGCACGCCGAAGAACGGCGCGAAAACGACATCCTTGCCGCGCATGTCCTGGTCGGGCGCGTACCAGATCGCGCCGCCGGCCTTGAGCCAGCGCACGGTCTGGCGGAGCTCGTCCTTGGTGAACATCGCGCTCGCGTAGCCGAGCCGCACGCATTTGATCGCCCACTCGAATGCGGCATCGTCGTGCTCGCGATACATGCCGGCGATGCGGATCCGCTGCGAGACGAGCCGCGCGCAGAGCTCGAGGTGCGAGAAATGCGCGCCGACGAGCAGCACGCCGCGCTTCGAAGCGTGCGCGGCTTCGAGATGCTCGAGCCCTTCGATCGTGACCGGAATCTGCGCGATCGCGCGGGTCGAGCCCATCCATGCGAGCGCGAACTCGATCAGCATGATGCCGCTGTCGCGAAGGTTCGCTTCGAGCAGGCGCGCGCGCGCGACGGCGTCGAGCTCGGGAAAGCAGATCGCGATATTCGTGCGCGCCGTGCCGCGGCGATCGGGACCGATCAGCCGCGCCGCGAGCCAGCCCATGACCTGCCCGATCGCGAGCAGGATGCGGTAGGGCAGGCGCGCAACGAGCCAGATCAGCCCGAGACCGACCCATGCGGGCCAGTGCTGCGGTGCGAGGAGGGCAGGGCGGAACGGCGGCGCGTGCTGCGTCATCCGCTCCTATTGTAAGGCGTGCGCGCCGGCGAGAGGCGGGCGGGCATCCGCGGCATCGCTATACTCGCCCGCTCCCCGCTCCGAACACGGCCGTGCTGCAGCGTCTTTTCTATACCGCCCTTCTCTATCTGCTGACGCCGCTCGTGCTGTATCGGCTCGCCGCGCGCGGCATCAAGTACCACGGCTATTTCGCGCGCTGGCGCGAGCGTTTCGGCTTCTTTCCGAATCCCGCCATCGAGAACAGCATCTGGATCCACGCGGTCTCGCTCGGCGAGGTCAATGCGGCCGTGCCGCTGATCGAGGCGCTGATGCGGCGCTACGGCGATTCGCCGTTCGTGATCACGACGGTGACGCCGACGGGTTCCGCGCGCGTCCTGCAGCTGTTCGGCGATCGCGTGTTCCACGTCTACCTGCCGTACGACCTGACGACCGCGGTGCGGCGCTTTCTCGACCGCATCAAGCCGCGCCTCGCGGTCATCATGGAGACCGAGATCTGGCCGAATCTCTTCATGACCTGCGCCGATCGCGACATCGCGATCGTGATCGCGAACGCGCGCCTTTCGGAGAAGTCGCTGCGCGGCTACTGGCCGCTCCAGCCGCTCGC
>CALFNI010000323.1 GCA_937902695.1 uncultured Rhodanobacteraceae bacterium | reverse complement strand
ATCACGCGCATCGACGACGTCAGGCGCAGCGTCGAGCTCGGCGTCGACGCGATCGGCCTCGTCTTCACGCGCTCGAGCCAGCGCTTCGTCGGCATCAGCCAGGCGCGCGTGATCCGCAACGAGCTGCCGGCGTTCGTCACGGCAGTCGCGCTCTTCATGGATGACGAGGCCGGCTGGATCG
This sequence comes from uncultured Rhodanobacteraceae bacterium, assembly GCA_937902695.1. Lineage (GTDB taxonomy): Bacteria > Pseudomonadota > Gammaproteobacteria > Xanthomonadales > Rhodanobacteraceae > Dokdonella_A. Next base: position 5,930 of record CALFNI010000323.1, on the reverse strand, counting down.
AGGAAGTCATCGCCAGCGTGCAGCCCGATATCCTGCAGTTCCACGGCGCCGAGACCGACGGATTCGCATCGAGCTTCGCGCGGCCCTACATCAAGGCCGTGCCGATGGGTTCGGTTGCCGACATCGCGCGCCACGCCAGCGCGTATCCGAATGCGGCGGGCCTCCTGCTCGACAGTCACGCGCGCGGCGCGCGCGGCGGCACCGGCGCAACGTTCGACTGGACGCGCATTCCGGCCGGCTCGGGCCGCCAGTTCGTGCTTGCCGGCGGCTTGAACGTGGCGAACGTGGCGGAGGCGATCACAACCGTGCGACCCTACGCCGTGGACGTCTCGAGCGGCATCGAATCGGCGCCCGGCATCAAGGATGCCGCGAAGATGCGCGCGTTCGCCGCCGAAGTCCGGCAGGCCGATGCCGCGCGCGAGGACTGACCGCGCCCCGAAGACCATGGACATGAAAGTCGAAGACTATTTCGCGTATCCGGACCCGCACGGCCGCTTCGGCGACTACGGCGGGAGCTACGTCGCCGAGACGCTGATGGCGCCGCTCGAAGAGCTGCGCGCGGCGTATTTCGCGTTGCGCCGCGATCCGGCGTTCCTCGCCGAGCTCGACAGCGACCTCAGGCACTACGTCGGCCGGCCGTCGCCGATCTATCACGCCGAACGCCTGTCCAAGAAGATCGGCGGCGCGCAGATCCTCCTCAAGCGCGAGGACCTCAATCACACCGGCGCGCACAAGATCAACAACACGGTCGGTCAGGCGCTCGTCGCGCGGCACATGGGCAAGCGGCGCGTCATCGCCGAGACCGGCGCCGGCCAGCACGGCGTCGCGACGGCGACCGTCTGCGCGCGGTTCGGGCTCGAATGCGTCGTCTACATGGGCGCCGTCGACATCGAGCGGCAGAAAATCAATGTCTACCGGATGAAGCTGCTCGGCGCCGACGTGGTGCCGGTGACGTCGGGCTCGAGGACGCTGAAGGATGCGCTCAACGAGGCGCTCCGCGACTGGGTCACCAACGTCGCCGGCACGTTCTACATCATCGGCACCGTCGCCGGTCCCCATCCGTATCCGCAGATGGTGCGCGATTTCAATAGCGTGGTCGGCCGCGAAGCGCGCGTGCAGATGCAGGAGCAGTTCGGGCGCCTGCCCGACGCGCTCGTCGCCTGCGTCGGCGGCGGGTCGAACGCGATCGGCCTCTTCCATGCGTTCCTCAACGATCGCGATGTCGCGATCTTCGGCGCCGAAGCCGCGGGCGAGGGCATTGCGACCGGCAGGCACGCGGCATCGCTCGTGGCCGGGCGGCCCGGCGTGCTGCACGGCAATCGCACCTATGTGCTCTGCGATGACGACGGGCAGATCACCGAAACGCATTCGGTGTCGGCCGGACTCGACTATCCCGGCGTCGGACCCGAACACGCGTTCCTCAAGGACACGGGCCGCGCGCAGTATGTCGGCGTGACCGACGACGAGGCGCTGGCCGCGTTCCACGAGCTGGCACGTACCGAAGGCATCCTTGCCGCGCTCGAATCGAGTCACGCGGTTGCGCATGCGATGAAGCTCGCGCGCACGCTGCCGAGCGACCGGCTCGTGCTGGTCAACCTGTCGGGGCGCGGCGACAAGGACGTGCACACGATCGCGGCGCGCGAGGGGATCGATTTGTGAGCGTCGCTGTGAGCGTCTCCTCGCAAAAACAACTTTCGTCGTTCCCGCGAAAGCGGGAAGCCAGCGCCTTGCTTCTTGCGCAGGTGAAGCAAGGGCACTGGGTCACCGCTTTCGCGGGGACGACGGAACGTGGGTGGCGCACGCGATGAATCGCATCGACGCGCGCTTCGCCGCGCTCCGCGCGGCGGGCCGGACCGGTCTGATTCCATTCGTCACGGCCGGCGATCCCTCAGCGGACGCGACGGTTGCGATCATGCATGCGCTGGTCGATGCCGGCGCCGATCTCGTCGAGCTCGGCGTTCCGTTTTCGGATCCGATGGCCGACGGGCCCGTCATCCAGCACGCGAACGAGCGCGCGCTTGCACGCGGCGTCGGGCTCGCGCGCGTGCTCGCCTACGTGCGCGAGTTCCGTGCGCGCGACGCGACGACGCCGGTCGTGCTGATGGGCTATCTGAATCCGATCGAGATCCATGGCAGCGGACGCTTCGCGGACGAGGCGAAGGACGCCGGCGCCGACGGCGTCCTGCTCGTCGACTGCCCGATCGAGGAGATCCAGACGACGGCGCCGCTCGCCGCGGCGGGCCTCGCGCGCGTCCTGCTCGCCGCGCCGACGACCGCGCCGGCGCGCCTCGCCGCGATCTGCGCCGCGGCCGAAGGTTTCCTATACTACGTGTCGTTCGCCGGCATCACCGGCGCCGACCGGCTCAGCATGGACGACGTCCGCGCACGCGTCGCCGGCATCAAGCGCTCGGCGAAGACGCCGGTCGCGGTCGGATTCGGCGTGCGCGACGCGGCGTCGGCCGCGGCCATCGGCACGTTCGCCGACGCCGTCGTGATCGGCAGCGCGCTGGTCGACCGGCTCGCCGCGAGCAAGGACGCGGCCGACGCGTGCAGGCGCGCCGGCGAGTTCCTGGCGCCGATCCGCGCCGCGCTCGACGCGCGCGCGGAGAGCCATGTCGCATAGTCCGCCGGACGATGCACAGTTGCCGGAAGGCGCCGAACCCGCGCCGCCGATCGAATCGGGAGAAGCTTACGACATGAACTGGCTGCAGAAACTGATGTCGCCGCGCGAAAAGGCCGCGGCGACGACCAAGGGCAAGGTGCCCGAGGGCCTTTGGGAAAAATGCGAAGGCTGCGGCGCGGTGCTGTATCGCCCGGAGCTCGAGCGCAACCTCATGGTCTGCCCGAAGTGCTCGCATCATCACTCGATGCGCGCGCGCGCGCGGCTCGGCACGTTCCTCGACGAAGGCAGCGCCGAGGAGCTGTCCGCTGCGCTGGAGCCGATGGATCCGCTCAAGTTCCGCGATTCGAAGAAATATCGCGATCGCATCGCCGCGGCGCAGAAGGCGACCGGCGAGAAGGACGCCCTGATCGCGATGCGCGGCACGCTCAAATCGAATCCGGTGGTTGCCACCGCGTTCGAGTTCGAGTACATGGGCGGCTCGATGGGCTCGGTCGTCGGCGAGAAGTTCACGCGCGCGGCCGAGCGCTCGCTCGCCGATCGCGCGCCGCTGGTTTCTTTCGCGGCGACGGGCGGCGCACGCATGCAGGAAGGCCTGTTCTCGCTGATGCAGATGGCGAAGACGTCGGCTGCGCTCGCACGGCTGCGCGACGCCGGCGTGCCCTACGTCTCGGTGCTGACGCATCCGACCACCGGCGGCGTCTCGGCCAGTCTCGGCATGCTCGGCGACATCAACATCGGCGAGCCGAAGGCGCTGATCGGTTTTGCCGGCCCGCGCGTGATCGAGCAGACCGTGCGCGAGACGCTGCCCGAAGGGTTTCAGCGCTCGGAGTTCCTGCTCGACCATGGCGCGATCGACATGATCGTCGACCGGCGGCAGATGCGCGACAAGATCGCGGCGATGCTGGCGGTGATGACGAAGAAGCCGAAGGCCGCCTGACCGTCAACGCACGACGATGTCCGGCGTGCAGACGAACCGCACGGCGTCGAGCCTCGGCGCTGCCGTCGGGATCGCGTGGCGCACGGCTTCGAGCTCGGCGTCGAGCGCTTCGATCTCCTCGCTGCGGACGGACGGATTGATCAGGGCGAGCGCCGCGAGGCGATCGCGCTCCTCGCCGAGCGCCTGGGCCGCCGCGGAAAGCGCTGCACCGATCTCGGTGGCCGCGAGACCGCGCGCCTGCGTCTCCGCCGCCGCGAACATCGGCGGCACGAGCTTGGCGAGCAACGGCCGGTAGCGCGTCGCATCGATGGGCTGCTCCTTCGCGCGCGCGAGCGCCTCGTCGGAGGCCGCGAAATCGTTGCGCGCATTGAGCCGGTTGTCGACGACGATGCGCAGCGGCAGCGGCGGCAGGAAGCGGCGCACGTCGAGCCGCGCATCGGCGACGCATTCGAGCACGAACACGCATTCGAGCAGCGCCGTGCGCGGCGGCAGCGTCGCGTCGATCAGGAGCGATGCGTTGCCCTGCTCGCTTTCGAGCAGCAGATCGAGCGCGCCGGCCACGAGCGGATGATCGAGCCGGAGCAGTGGCAGGTCCTCGCGCGCGAGCGCGGTCGCGCGATCGAACGTGACCTGCTGGGGCCCGTCCTTGAGGCCGCGAAATCCTTCGGTGCTGAGGTATTCCGGATCGAGCACGACCGTGCGCGGCGCGATTTCCTCGTTTTCGATGCCGAACTGCTCGAACAGCGCGAGCACGAAGTCGTCCAGCCCGTCCGCATCGGCCGCGGCGAGCGCGTCCGCGAGCGCGTTCTCGCGGCCGTACCGTTCGGACGCGAGCTCGAGCAGGCGATCGCGGCCGGTCTGCACGAGCTCGCTGAGCTCGCGGTGCGTCGCGCGCGTTTCGGCGATGAGCGAATCGATCTCCGCGTCGGGATCGTCACCGCCGAGCGCGTGGCGTTCCGCTTCGGCGACCAGGCGCGTGCGGTACCGGCGCAGGATCTCGCGGCCGTCGGACGGGCTCGTGCGGAGCGCGTCGAGGCCTTCGTCGTACCAGCGCAGCAGTGCGTGCTGCGCGGTGCCGGCGATCGCGGGCGCGTGCAGCGAGATGTCGTGCTTCTGGCCGATGCGGTCGAGACGGCCGATGCGCTGTTCGAGCAGGTCCGGATCGAGCGGCAGGTCCCACAGGATCAGGTGATGCGCGAACTGGAAGTTGCGTCCTTCGGAACCGATCTCGGAGCAGAGCAGCACGCGGGCGCCGTCGCGCTCGGAGAACCAGGCCGCGTTGCGGTCGCGCTGCAGGATCGTCATGCCTTCGTGGAAGCGCGCGACCTTGGTGCCGGTGCGCGTGCGCAAGGCTTCCTCGAGCGCGAGCACCTTCGATTGCGTGCGGCAGATCAAGAGGAACTTCTCGCCCGCGAGCTTCTCGATGAGCGCGACGAGCCAGGGTAGCCGCGGATCGTTCGCGTAATCGGGCTCGCCCGGCGGCGGATGCGCCTGCGCATCGGCATGGAACTCGGCCAGCAGGCGCTGGCGCATCGTGTCGTCGAGCCCGCTGCTGTCGAGGACCGCGATCGCGCTGACGCGACGCGGAAAGCCGCCGATCTGCGCGCGGCGGTTGCGGAACATGACGCGGCCGGTGCCGTGCCGATCGATCAGCGCATCGATGAGCGCGGGCGCCGCCGATGCGCCTTCGCTCGCGTAGCGGTCGAGCAGCGCGAGCAGATCGGGATCGTCGGCGAACACGCGTGCGAGCTCGTCGCGCGCGCCGGGCTCGAGTGCGGCGCCGTCGATGAGCGCGGACGCCAGCGCCGACAGCTGCACGTAGCGTTCGCTTTCGGCGATGAAACGATCGAGGTCGGAGTAGCGCGCGGGATCGAGCAGCCGAAGCCGTGCGAAGTGGCCCGTGCGGCCGAGCTGCTGCGGCGTCGCGGTGAGCAGGATCAGGCCCGGCGACATCTCGGCCAGCCGCTCGACGAACGCGTATGCCGAGCTCGCCGCGTCGGGCGTCCATTCGAGATGGTGCGCCTCGTCGACGACGACGATGTCCCAGCCGGCCGCGACGGCCTGCTCGGCGCGCTTCGGATCGCCGTCGAGCCAGTCGATGGCGGCGATCACGAGCTGCTCGTCCTCGAAGGGATTGCGTGCCGCGTCGCCGACTTCGATCGCTTCGCAGCGCTCCTCGTCGAACAGCGAGAACGAAAGATTGAAACGGCGCAGCAGCTCGACGAACCACTGGCTGGTCAGGCTGGGCGGCGCGAGCACGAGCACGCGCGATGCGCGCCCGGTCGCGATCTGTCGCGCGAGGATCATGCCGGCCTCGATCGTCTTGCCGAGGCCCACTTCGTCGGCGAGCAACGCGCGCGGCGGACGGCG
>CALFNI010000322.1 GCA_937902695.1 uncultured Rhodanobacteraceae bacterium | reverse complement strand
CCCGCACGTGCGTGCGCGTCAACGTGGCGCGTCGTCAGCGTTGCCGCGTGCTCTGGATGCAGTGCGCCCTTGCTGAACCGATTTCGGAATCGGACGATCTCTTCGCGCCGCGATCGGCAGCGACGCCTTCAGCCCTTCGAGATCGACCCCAGCACGCCGCGCAGGATCGAGCGGCCGAGCTGGCCGCCGGCGTTGCGCACGACCGATTTCGCCATCGTCTCGAGCATGCCCTGGCGGCGGCTCGTGCCGAAGATCATGTCCTTCGCCATGCCCGTCCAGCCGCCGCCCTGCTGCTGAGCGCCCTTGCCGCCCGCAGGCGCGCCGGGCGCCTGCGGCGGCGGCGCCTGCTGCGCGCGCTCGCTCAGTTTCTCGAACGCCGATTCGCGATCGACGGTGGTGTCGTATTTGCCGCCGACCGGCGAACGCGAGCGGACCGCCGCGCGTTCGTCGGGCGTGATCGCGCCGATCCGGCAGCCCGGCGAGGTGATCAGCGCGCGATCGACCGGCATCGGCACGCCGCCTTCCTGCAGCGTCGAGACGAGCGCCTCGCCGACGCCGAGCTGCGTGATCACTTCGGCGACCTTGATCTTCGGATTCGGCGCGAACGTTTCGGCGGCGGCCTTCACCGCCTTCTGATCGCGCGGCGTGAACGCGCGCAGCGCATGCTGGATGCGGTTGCCCATCTGGCCGAGGATGACGTCGGGCACGTCGTCCGGATTCTGCGAGCAGAAATAGATGCCGACGCCTTTGGAGCGGATCAGCCGCACGACTTGTTCGACGCGCTGGCGCAGCGCCGGCGGCGCGTCATCGAAAAGAAGATGCGCCTCGTCGAAGAAGAAGACGAGCTTGGGCTGATCGAGATCGCCGACCTCGGGCAATTTCTCGAAGAGCTCGGAGAGCATCCAGAGCAGGAACGTCGTATAGAGCTTCGGCTTCAGGATCAGCGACTCGGCCGCGAGCACGTTGACGATGCCGCGGCCCGAGAGATCCTGGCGCATGAAATCGGCGAGGTCGAGCGCGGGTTCGCCGAAGAACTGATCGCCGCCGTTCTGCTCGAGCGTCAGCACGCCGCGCTGGATCGCCGCGATCGAGGTCGGCGAGACCAGGCCGTAGTGCTGCGAGATGTCCTTCGCGTTGTCGACGGCCCACGACAGCAGCGCGCGCAGGTCCTTGATGTCGAGCAGCAGGAGGCCGTTTTCGTCGGCGGCCTTGAACACGATCTCGAGCACGCCCTGCTGCGTGTCGTTGAGCTCCATGAGCCGGCCGAGCAGCGTCGGGCCCATCTCCGAGACCGTCGTGCGCACCGGATGGCCGGCCTTGCCGTAGATGTCCCAGAACACGACCGGATTCGCGGCGGCGGTCCAGTCGATGCCGAGCTTGTCGATGCGCGCCTTCAGCTTGTCGTTCATCGCGCCGGGCATCGCGAGGCCGGCGAGATCGCCCTTGACGTCCGCGAGGAACACCGGCACGCCGAGCCTGGAGAAGCCTTCGGCGAGCACCATCAGCGAGACCGATTTTCCGGTGCCGGTCGCGCCGGCGGTCATGCCGTGGCGATTCGCATATTTCGCGAGGAGGTAGATGGGCTTCTCGCCCTTGCCGACCAGGATCTGACTCATCGCGTTCCCCGTTCGCGCCTCGATGTCGCGATTGTAGCGGTTGCGCGCGTGGCGGTTGCGCGCATCCGGCATGGACGGTAAGTTGCGGCGAACTTTGCCGGAACATTCGATGCCGCCCGTTCAGAGAGTTTGCGCCGCCGCCGTTCTCACCTTGCTCGCCGCCTGCGCTGCGCCGCCGCAGAAGAAGGCGGCACCCGCGGCGAAAGTCGACGATGCCGGCATCAACGCGCTGTACGCGCGGCTCGATCAGGATTCGACGCGCTACGAGAATGCGCTCGCGCTCGCGCGCGAAGGCAAGAACGATCAGGCGCAGGGCGAAGTCGCGGCGGCGCTCGACGATCTCCGCGCCGCGGCGACGCAATGCAGCACGACGGCCGGCTGCGAGCAGCAGCGCTTCGTCGACGCGTTCGATCGCCTTCTGCGCGTCAGCACGGGCAGCGATGCGACGACCGAATCCGACGAGGATGGCGCCGGCGCTGCCGCCGACACGACGCAGGAGGCGGGCGAGAAGTCGCCGGTCGTCGCGGCCGTGCCGGAGCTTGGCCGCTCGGTGACGCTGCTCAAGGGCCGCGAGCTCGGCGACATCATGGCGATGAACGGTCCGGTCAAGGCCGCGCTCGAGGAATGGCTGACGCAGTACCGGCCGAACCTCATCACCGCTTACGTCAACTACGAGTACATGCGTTACCTGATGTGGCCGGAATACCAGAAGGCAGGCCTGCCCGAAGCGCTGCTCTTCGGCATGCTCGCCAAGGAATCGGGCGGCAAGGTGCACGCGGTGTCGCGCTCGGGCGCCTCCGGGCCGCTGCAGTTCATGTATGCGACGGGCCTGCGCTTCGGGCTCGGCACGGTCGACGGCTTCGATCAGCGCTTCGATCCGAAGCTCGCCGCGCGGGCGAATGCCGCATACGTCAACGAGCAGCTGGCGATCTTCAACAACCAGCTCGAGCTCGTGATCGGCGCCTACAACGGCGGCGAGGGCGCGATGGGGCGCCTTGCCAGCAAGGGCTCGCAGAACTTCTGGGATCCGTCGATCTACTATGCCGTTTCGCAGGAGACGCGCGAATACGTGCCGATGGTGCTCGCCGCCGCCTGGCTCTTCATGCATCCGGAGCGCTACAACCTCGCCTTCCCGAAGATTGCCGGCACGCCGGGCTCGATCACGCTCGCGCGTCCGGCGTCGCTCGCCGAGCTCACGATCTGCCTCGGCCAGTCCGCCGACGCCGAGAGCGGCTGGTTCCGCACGTTGCGCAATCTCAATCCGCAGATCGATCCGCAGCAGGCGTTGTCGACCGGCACCAAGCTCGCCGTGCCGCAGGAGCTCGAATCGGTCTACGCGAAGAGCTGCGCCGACGGGCGCTGGGTCGCGCTCGCGTCCGAACTTCATTCGGCGGTCGTCCCGACGCCGCCGCCCGCGAGCCTCGTGCACACCAAAGAGATCAAGCCGCGCGGCTACATCGTGCGCAAGGGCGACACGTTGTCGTCGATCGCGAAGAAGGTCGGATGCGGCTACGACGGCATCAAGGCGATCGCCGTCGCGAATAACCTGCGCGGGCCGCACTATGCGTTGAGTCCTGGCAAGACGCTCAGGATTCCGTCGGACTGCACGCGGCATTGAGGCGGCCGCGCATGCGGCGCCGGCGGCCGGCAATCGGCAGCAGTCCTTTCTTTTCCCCTCTCCCGCTCGCGGGAGAGGGCAGGGTGAGGGCAAGCCGATTCACCCCTCCCACGCCAACGCTTTCATGGGTCCCCTCGAAAGCCGCGGCGAAGGGCGGGCGGATCAAGCCGCGGTGAAGAGCAACGTCAAAATGGATTCCGGCTTTCGCCGGAATGACGGAGTCGGCGCGGGATTCCGGCTTTCGCCGCAAGGACCGCGCGAAGGATTCCGCCAGAAACGAATCGGGCGCCCCGCAGGCGCCCGAACGAAAAAACCAGGTGAGAGGCCGTCGGGACCGGTCAACCGCCGTCGCGAGCCGGCGGCGGCTGCCGGTCAGGCCGCCTGCGCCTCGTTGGCCGCGGCGAACCAGTTGTTGAGCTCGGCCGCGGGAATCGAATCCTTGAGCGCACGCATCGCGCGCATGACCTGGCGGTGCATCTCCTGCTGCTCGGGGAACTGCGAATCCTTGGTCTCGTGATAGGCCACGGTCAGCCACAAGGCGACGCCGCGCAGGCGCACCTGCAGGCTGTCCGAGCGCATGCGCTCAAGGCCGATCTCGGTGCCGGTGCCCCACGGGTGGTACTTGTGGTCGGGTGGCGTCGCGTAGAGGTGCGGGAACTCGCTTTTCGATGCGTTCTGGAACTCGCGCATCGCGATCGCGGCAAGCTGCCGGCGGGCGTTGGGCTGCAGGTCGACGAGAACCTTCTCGATGCCACGGAACTGACGACGCAGCTGCATCGCACGGCTCAACGCAATCAAACGGGTGACGAGCTGCATCGGTGTTCCCCCTGTCGGACCCAGCCTCTGCTGACGATCGGGCTGGCGATGGGAATCTATCGGGATCGCCGTGAATGGATTGTCCATTTGGTCACAATTCGTCGTACGCCGTCACAAAATGACGCAGTCCCGGTGCCCTTCATCGGCTCGCGCGCTCGTTCATCGTGCCGATTTTTTGCCCCATCTTCACGGACTGATCGGCCGCGAGCTGCGCCGAGATGCGCCCGAGCTTCGCCGGCAGCAGCACGATGACGGTCGAGCCCATCTCGAAACGGCCCATCTCGGCGCCGCGCTTCAGCCAGATGCCGCGTCCGCGCCAGTCGCGGCGGACGATCGTGCTGGCATAGGGCGGAATCGCGACGCCGTCCCAGACCGTCGCGACGCCCGAAACGAGCATCGCCCCGACCAGCACGATCGCGAACGGCCCGAGCGCGCTCTCGAAATGGCAGACGAGCCGCTCGTTGCGCGCGAACAGGCGCGGAATCGAGTCGACCGCGAATGGCGCGACGCCGAAAATGCGGCCGGGCACGTGCACGGTCTCGACCAGCTCGCCCGCGAGCGGCATGTGCACGCGGTGGTAATCGCGCGGCGACAGGTAGATCGTCGCGAAGCTGCCGTCGTGGAACGGCGCGGCGCGCGCGTCGTCGCCGAGCAGCTCGCCGGTGCCGAAGTCGAAGCCCTTCGCCTGGAAAATGCGGCCGTGCTCGATCGCGCCGGCCCGGCTGACGCGGCCGTCGGCCGGCGAGAGGATCGCGTCGGGATCGGGATCGAGCGGCCGCGCGCCCGCCTTCAGCGCGCGCGTGAAGAATGCATTGAAGTTCGCGTACGCGCCGAAGTCGGCCGTCTCCGCTTCGGCGAGGTTGACGTCGTAGCTCGCGACGATCGTGCGGATCAGGAAGTTCTTCCAGGGCCGCCACGACCAGCGCGTGCCCCAGCGCACGAGGCGCGACAGGAACCGGTGCGGAACCAGATACTGCAGCGCGACCGCGGGACGCATCAGCCGCCGCCCGCGAGCGTCTTGAGATCGGCGGCGATCGCCTTGGCGTCGAATGGCGGGCGGAACAGGCCGACTTCGCGCGCGTCCGGATCGATCAGCACCGCCGATGCGCTGTGATCGACCGCGTAATCGCCGTTGCCGGTCGGCTCGCGCGAGTAGATGAGGCCGAGCGCTCGCGTCAGCGTCGTGAGCTCCTCGTCGCTGCCGGTCGCGGCGACGAAATCCTTGTCGAAGTAGCCGACATATTTCGCCAGCAGCTCGGGCGTGTCGCGTTCCGGATCGACCGAGATGAAATCGAAGCGGACCTTGTCGGCGATGCCGGCGGAATCGAGCAGCAGGAATACCTGCTTGAAGGTCGCCAGCGTCGTCGGGCAGACATCGGGGCAGTTCGTGTAGCCGAAGAACGCGACCGTCCAGCGGCCGTGCCAGTCGGACTTCGTCAGCGCGCCGCCGTCCGCGCGCTGGAGCTTGAAGTCGGGCAGCTCGCGCGGCGAGGGATACATGACGCCTGCGGCGAGCTTCGGCGCGGAGGGCGCGAACGTGCGGCTGCCGAGCCAGAGCCCGACCGCGGCGGCGACCGCGGCGACGAGGATGAGGTACGTCGCCGAAACACGGCCGGTACGGAGCGAGGGGCGCATCGCCCGATTATAGCGGCGGCCCATCCGGAACGACGGGATCGCTATACTTCGCGGCCGTTCCCCGGCACCGCGCGACGTGACCCAAGAGCTCGCCACGATCATCGATTTCATCCGCTACGGCGCGAGCCGTTTCGGCGCGGCCGGGCTCGCGTTCGGCCACAGCTACGACAACGCGATCGACGAAGCGACGCACCTCGTGCTGCACGCGCTGCACTTGCCGCACGATCTCTCGCCTGCGTACGGCCAGGCGCGGCTGACCGCCGATGAGAAGCAGCGCGTGCTCGATCTGATCGGCCGGCGCATCGACGAGCACAAGCCGGTCGCGTACCTGACGGGCACGGCGTGGTTCGCAGGGCTCCAGTTCAAATCCGACGCGCGCGCGCTCGTGCCGCGCTCGCCGATCGCCGAGCTGATCCAGGCGGGTTTCTCGCCCTGGCTCGAGGATCGCGTCGTCACGCGCGCGCTCGACCTGTGCACGGGCTCGGGCTGCATCGGCATCGCGATGGCGGTGCACAATCCGGAATGGCAGGTCGATCTCGCCGACATCAGCGACGATGCGCTCGCGCTCGCGCGCGAGAACATCGAATACCAGGACGCCGGCGATCGCGTCGAAGCGGTGAAATCCGATCGTTTCGGCGGGCTCGAAGGCCGGCGCTACGACCTCATCGTCAGCAACCCGCCCTATGTCACCGAACACGAATATGCCGCGTTGCCGCCCGAATACGGCCATGAGCCGGCGTTAGGTTTGCGCGCGGGCGACGACGGGCTCGACTTCGCGATGCGCATCCTCGTCGAGGCGCCGGATCATCTGACCGACGAAGGCGTCCTCATCGTCGAGATCGGCGAAAGCGAGAAGGCGCTCGCGGCATTGTTGCCGGAAGTGCCGTTCAACTGGATCGAGTTCAACGTCGGGCAGATGGGCGTTTTTCTGCTCGATCGCGATGATCTGGTCGAGCATGCGCAGGCGGTTCGCGAAGCCGCGAAGGCGCGCGCAAAATAGTTCGTGTTCCCTGCGAAAGCGGGGACCGGCTGGAGTAGAGGCGCTCGGTTCCCGGTTTCGCGGGAACGACGGAAGTGGAAGCGGCGGATCACGTGTCCAGCAACTCCTTCGGAAAACTCTTCACCGTCACGACCTTCGGCGAAAGCCACGGGCCGGCGATCGGCTGCGTCATCGACGGGTGTCCGCCGGGATTGTCGATCGCGCCCGAGGCGTTCCGCACGGATCTGGACCGGCGCGCGACCGGCAAGAGCCGGTACACGTCGCAGCGCCGCGAAGCCGACGACGTCGAGATCGTGTCCGGCGTGTTCGAAGGGAAAACGACCGGCACGCCGATCGCTCTCCTGATCCGCAACACCGACGCGCGCTCGAAGGACTACGACGATCTCGTCGACACGTTCCGCCCAGGCCACGCCGACTACACGTACCTGCAGAAATACGGCATCCGCGACCACCGCGGCAGCGGGCGCGCATCGGCGCGCGAGACCGCGATGCGCGTCGCCGCGGCCGTGGTCGCGAAGCAGTGGCTCGCGGAAACGTACGGCATCCGTGTGCGCGGCCATCTCGCGCAGATCGGCGATGTCGTGCCGCGCGCGTTCGACCGGGATGCGATCGAGCGCAATCCGTTCTTCTGGCCCGACGCCGCGATGGTGCCGGAGCTCGAGAGCTACATCATGGCGCTGCGCAAATCCGGCGATTCGGTCGGCGCGCGCGTCACCGTCGTCGCCGACGGCGTGCCGCCCGGCTGGGGCGAGCCGGTCTACGGCAAGCTCGACGGCGATCTCGCCGCGGCGCTGATGTCGATCAACGCGGTCAAGGGTGTCGAGATCGGCGCCGGCTTCGCGTCGGTCGCGCAGAAGGGCAGCGAGCACCGAGACGAGATGACGCGCGAAGGGTTTCTCTCGAACAACGCCGGCGGCATCCTCGGCGGCATTTCGAGCGGGCAGCCGATCGTCGCATCGATCGCGCTGAAGCCGACGTCGAGCATCCTGATTCCGGGACGCACGCTGAATCTCGCCGGCGAGGAAACCGAGGTGGTGACGAAGGGACGCCACGATCCCTGCGTCGGCATCCGCGCGACGCCGATCGCCGAGGCGATGGTGGCGCTCGTGCTGATGGATCATGCGTTGCGGCATCGCGCTCAATGTGGGGATGTCGGCAAGGTGCAGCCGCGAATTCCCGGCGAGCGAAAACGCTGATAGCCGTCGTCCCCGCGAAAGCGGGGACCCAGCGCCTTCGGCGGCTGGAGCAACGGCACTAGGTTCCCGCTTTCGCGGGAACGACGAAATCAAGAAACGAACCCCGAGATCTCATGACCGACAAGACCTTCAACATCGCCATCGCCGGCGCCACCGGCGCCGTCGGCGAGACGCTTCTCTCGATCCTCAAGGAACGCAAGTTCCCGATCGGCGAGCTCGTGCCGCTCGCCAGCGAGCGCTCGGCCGGCAGCAAAGTCGAGTTCGGCAACCGCTCGATCACGGTGAAGAATCTCGCCGACTACGACTTCAACGGCATCGACATCGCGTTCTTCTCGGCCGGCGGCTCGGTCTCGCGCACGCACGTGCCGCGCGCGGCCGACGCGGGCGCGATCGTCATCGACAACACCTCGGAGTTCCGCTACCAGCCGGACGTGCCGCTCGTCGTCAGCGAGGTCAATCCGCACGCGATCGAGCAATACAGGGCGCGCGGCATCATCGCGAATCCGAACTGCTCGACGATGCAGCTGCTCGTCGCGCTTGCGCCGATCCACCGCGCGGTCGGCATCGAGCGCATCAACGTCGCGACGTACCAGTCGGTGTCCGGCACGGGCCATCGCGCGCTCGAGGAGCTCGGCCGCCAGACCGCGGCGCTGCTCAATTTCCAGAGCGTGGAACCGAAGGTCTACCCGGTGCAGATCGCGTTCAACGTGATCCCGCACGGCGGCGACTTCACCGACAACGGCTACACGATGGAAGAAATGAAGATCGTCTGGGAGACGCGCAAGATCCTCGAGGACGAGTCGATCCAGGTGAACCCGACCTCGGTGCGCGTGCCGGTGTTCTACGGCCACTCCGAGGCCGTGCACATCGAGACGAAAAAGAAGATCACGGCCGCCGAGGCGCGCGCGCTTCTGGAAAAGGCGCCGGGCATCGTCGTCGTCGACGAGCGCAACGCCGGGGGCTACCCGACGCCGGTCACCCACGCGGCAGGCAAGGATCCCGTTTTCGTCGGCCGCATCCGCGAAGACATTTCCCACCCGCGTGGCCTGGATCTCTGGGTCGTCGCCGACAACATCCGCAAGGGCGCCGCGCTCAACGCGGTGCAGATCGCGGAAATCCTCGTCCGGACGCTGTAACGTCCGCCCGCCGCGGCCGTCCTCACAGGGGCTCGAAACGGACGGCGGCTTACGGGTAGGGCGGGGTCTCGCCCCTCACAGAGCCGAAATGGGTGCTTTTTTGGTTTCCTGCGAAATCGTATCTGTAATCCATAGTTACGGTTGTGTTATAAGCCCGTTTCGAGATCATTCGTTCGAGCTCTGCCGGCTGCCGGATAGGTCCCGCGGCTGGTCGCAAACGCCTGTTGGGGGGCTATCGAGATGAAACGACCGCTTCAGTTGCCGCTCGCGATCGCGCTCGCGTTGGGCGCAACGAATGCCTTCGCCCTGGGCCTCGGCACGATTCACGTCAATTCAAAGCTGAACCAGCCGCTCGACGCCGAAATCCCGGTGCTGCAAGGCACGCAGGGCGAAGCCGCAGGGCTGCTCGTGCAGCTTGCCAGCGCCGAGGACTTCGATCGCGTCGGCTTGAACCGCGGGCGCATCTCGGTGCCGCTCGAGTTTTCGCTGGTCAAGGGCAGCCACGGCGACATGGTGATCAAAGTCACCAGCAAGGACGTCGTGCGCGAGCCGTTCCTCGATTTCCTCGTCGAAGCGAACTGGCCCAAGGGCCGCCTGCTCCGCGAATACACCGTGCTGCTCGATCCGCCGGTCATGGCGCCCGCGACGGGCGCGACCTCGGTCGCGCAGGCGCCGAAGACGCAGCAGCGCGCACCCGCACCGGCACCCGCCGAAAAGCCGAAGGCGGCGCCGCCGCCGAAGTCCGCGCCGGTCGCCGCCGCGCCGCGTCCGGAGAAACCCGCGCCGGCGCCCACGCCGAAAGCCGCACCGGCGGCACCCGCGCCGAAGGCTGCGGGAAGCAACGAATACACGGTGCAGGAAGGCGACACGTTGTCCGCCATCGCGCGCGAGGTGAAGCAGGACGATGCGACGAACATCAACCAGCTGATGCTCGCGCTGCTCAAGCAGAACCCGAACGCGTTCTACAAGGACAACATCAACGCGCTGAAGCGCGGCGCAATCCTGCGCATCCCGTCGGCCGATCAGGTGAAAGCGGTCGGCTCGGCGAGCGAAGCGGCCGCGATGGTGCATTCGCAGATCGAAGACTGGCGCGGCGGCGCGGCCGCGAAGCCGACGCTGGTCGCCGACACCGGCGCCGCGCCCGAGCCGAAGACGAAGCCGCCGGCCGCGAAGCCTGCCGGCAGCGCATCGACCACCACCAAGAGCGGCACCGAGCGTCTCGAGCTCGTGCCGCCCAAAGCAGGCAAGGAAAGCGTTGCGATGAACGATCGGCCCGGCAGCGGCGCAGGGTCAGGGAACGCGCAGTCGGGCGAATTGAAGTCCGAGCTGGCGCGCACCAAGGAAGCGCTGACTGCGCGCGAGCAGGAGGCGGGCGAGCTCAAGTCGCGCGTCAAGGAGCTCGAGGACACCAAGAGCAAGAGCGATCGCCTGATCACGCTCAAGGATTCCGAGATCGCCGACCTTCAGAAAAAGCTGAAGGATCTGCAGGACGCCGCGAAGAGCGGCGCGAAGACGAGTGCCGCGACCACGCCGGCACCTGTCGCGACGACGCCACCCGCAACGACGACGCCGTCGCCGACACCGTCGACCGCCGGCAAGGTTTCGAAGGAAGACATCTGGGGCAAGAACGGCGCAGCGCCGACGGACAGCAAGTCGCCCGCCGCGACGTCGACGCCATCCGCGACGGGCACCGGCTCGACCGCATCGAGCACAACGCCCGCGACGACTCCGCCGGCGTCGCCCCCCGCGACGACGACGCCCGCGACCGTCGGCTCGACCACGCCGCCATCGGCGACGGGCGCGAGCTCCGGCAACGGCACGGCAACGTCCTCCGGCGGCGCTACGACGCCGCCCATGCCGACCGCGTCGACACCGTCGGGCACGACTCCATCAGGCACGACGCCTTCGAGCACGCCCGCCGCATCGACGCCGCCCGCATCCACGACCGCAACGACGCCGGCGAAGCCGGCCGTGACGACGGCACCGGTCAAGACCGCGAAGACGACGACGCAGTCGCTGCCGCCGAACGCGCCCGCGTGGTACGACCAGGCGTGGGTCAAGCCGGCTGCGATCGGCGCCGCTGCACTCTTGCTGCTCGCGGGTCTGCTCAGTATGCGTCGTCGCAAGGCGGCCGCCGCGACCGTCGAGCGCGGTTCGATCGCCGGTGCGTTCGGCGAGTCGCCGTTGCGTGACGACGGCGGCGCCGGCGCACTCACGGCAGCCGGCGAAGAAGCGGCGCTGCGCGAGCAGATCGAGCAGGATCCTTCGAATCTCGGACTCCATCTCGAGCTCCTGAGTCTCTTCTACGCCGAGCGAAACGCCGGCGCGTTCGAGGACGCGGCCGAGACGATGCATCTGCACGTCACCGATCCGCTGCAGCCCGAGTGGCTCGAAGCGAAGGCGATGGGCCAGGAGCTCGCGCCGCACAACGCACTGTTCGCCGAGGGCGCAGCAGCGATGTCCGCGTTCGACGACGAGGCGATCACCGCGCCCCATGCGACCGCGACGCCGTTCGACGAGGACGATGTGTTCGCGTCGCACCACGAGCCGATTGCCGCGCACGACGAGTCGCTGGCGCCGCACTACGAGGCGCCGCCGGCAGCGCACGCAAACACCGCGTTCGATTTCGACCTCGACGCGCCGAAAGCCGCGCCGGCCACGACCGAGCCGCCGTTCGCATTCGACAACCTGCCGCCGATCGATTTCGGCAGGGAAGCAGAACACGAGTTCGAGGCAGCCGCGCCGGCGCCGGCGCCGCTGCACGTCGACGAAGACGAGTTCGCGGGCGAGGACGGCGTCGGCACCAAGCTCGATCTCGCCAAGGCCTATCTCGACATGGGCGATCCCGAGGGTGCGCGCTCGATGCTCGAGGAAGTGCTCTCCGAGGGCACCGATTCGCAAAAGGGCGAAGCGCGGCGCCTGATGGCCGAAATCCGCTAACCACTTTCACTTTTTCAGCGCATGGCCCGGCAATGTCCGGGCCTTTTTTTGCTTCGTTCCCTGTCCCGCGTGCCGACAGGGCA
>CALFNI010000321.1 GCA_937902695.1 uncultured Rhodanobacteraceae bacterium | reverse complement strand
AGTCGCAGATCTTCATGCGCTGGATGGATTCGGGCGAATCGGCGGCGGTCACGCACCTGACGCAAGCGCCGCGCGGGCTCACCTTCTCGCCCGACGGCAAGTGGATCGCGTTCACGATGCGCGTCGCCGCGCCGGATCTGACGCTGGCGCAGATGCCCTCGCCGCCGAAAGGCGCCGAATGGGCCGCGCCGCCGCACGTGATCAACCGCGTCACCTACCGCATCGACGGCGGCGGCTACGTGGATCCGGGCTACACGCATGTGTTCGTCGTCGCGGCCGACGGCGGAGCGCCGCGGCAGGTCACCGGGGGCAAGCACAATTTCATGGGCACGCCGGCGTGGACGCGGGACAACCGCGCGGTGATCGTGGCGAGCAACTTCGACGACGACTGGGAGTACGAGCCGCTCGAAAGCGAGCTCTTTCGCGTCGACGTCGATTCCGGCGCGACGGCGCAGCTGACGCATCGCAAGGGACCCGACCAGGGCGCCGTGGTGTCGCCGGACGGCAAGCGCGTCGCGTGGCTCGGCTTCGACGACAACGGCAAGCCGTATCAGGCCTCGCACGTCTACGTCATGGATCTTGCCGGCGGCGCGCCGCGCGTGCTGACGGCCAGCTTCGACTTCGACGCCGACGATCTCGGCTGGGACGGCAACAAGGGCCTCGTCTTCCACTACGACGATCACGGCATGACGCGCATCGGCTGGGTCGCCGCCGACGGCGGCAAGGTCGAGACGCTCGCCGACGATCTCGGCGGCACGGCGATCGGGCGGCCGTATGCCGGCGGCTCGATGTCGATTGCGGGCGGACGCATCGCATACACGCGCGTCAGCGAATACCGCCCGGCCGACGTCGCGATCGTCGATCGCGGCGGCAAGCCGCGTTCGCTGACTGATCTCAACGCGAACCTGCTCGGCCATCGCAGGCTCGGCAAGGTCGAGGAGATGCGCGTCAAGTCGTCGGCCGACGGGCGCGAGGTCGAGGCCTGGATCGTCACGCCGCCGGACTTCGACGCGTTGAAGAAATATCCGCTGATGCTTGAAATTCACGGCGGCCCGTTCGCGAACTACGGGCCGCGCTTCGCACCCGAGACGCAGCTCTACGCGGCGCAGGGCTACATCGTCGTCTACGCGAACCCGCGCGGCTCGACAAGCTACGGCAGCGAGTTCGCGAACCTGATCCAGAACGCGTACCCGGGCAACGACTACGACGATCTCATGAGCGTCGTCGACGCGGTGATCTCGCGCGGCTCGGTCGACACGTCGAACCTCTTCGTCACCGGCGGCAGCGGCGGCGGCGTGCTGACGGCATGGATCGTCGGCCACAACGACCGCTTCCGCGCGGCGGTCGTCGCCAAGCCGGTCATCAACTGGTACAGCTTCACGCTGACCAGCGATCTCTACACGCTGTTCGCGAAATACTGGTTCCCCGGCGTGCCGTGGGAACAGCAGAAGAACTACATGGAGCGCTCGCCGATCACCTACGTCGGCAACGTGAAGACGCCGACCATGATGATCACCGGCGAGGACGATCACCGCACGCCGAGCTCCGAAGCCGAGCAGTTCTACCAGGCCCTGAAGCTGCGCAGGATCGACACCGCGCTCGTGCGGATTCCCGGCGCTTCGCACGAAATCAATACGCGACCGAGCAACATGCTCGCGCAGGTATTGAATACGATCGGCTGGTTCGAGCGGCATCGCGCGATTCCGATGAACGCGAGCGCGGCCGGAAACTGAGGCGGCCCGCGCCGGAGTCCACGCATGCGAAGTCTCATCCTGCCGGCGGCACGTGCCGCCTGTTCCACCGGCTGACGCGCGCTCAGCGCCTGTAGACGTACACCGTCGCCGGCGGCACGTTCAGCCAGGCGACGCCGGCGCGCTCGACCTTGAGGCCGAGCTCATTCAGGAGCTCGCGCGAGACCGGGCTCGCGGGCCCGTAGGTGAACTGGATGAAGCAGCCGCCGTCGCGCAGCACGTCGAAGACGCCGGTCACGATCGCGCGCTGCGTCGCGCGCGGAATCGACAGCATGCCAAGTCCGCTGACCACGGCGTCGACGCCGCTCGCCCCGTCAGTGAAGCCGCTGTCGCGGACGATCGCGGCGAGCTCCTGCGCATCGCCGCAGACCACGTTCACGGCCGGAAAGCGCCGCATCAGGAGCTGGTGCAGCTCCTCGTTGAGCTCGACGACGAGCAGTTCCGCCGGCACGATCCCGTGCTCGAGCAGCGCCTGCGTGAACACGCCGGTGCCGCCGCCGAGCTCGACGATGTGCCGCGCGCCGGCCGGAAGCTGCTCGATCATCAGCTTCGCCAGCTGACGGCTGGACGGCGAGAGCGCCGCCATCGCCCGAGGATTGCGCAGCCACTGGCGGAAGAACGTCCACGCGTCCGGCTGCACGGGCGTGCCGCTGCGCCGGCCTTGCGTGTCGCGTCTCGCGCGGGGTCGATCGTGGCTCATGCACCCGTCCTGCCGGGGAAGGCCGCGATGATAACGCGTGGCGCCGTCCGGCGGCCTCTGCAGCGCACCATGCCCCGGAATGCGGGGCCCGGAAATAAGAAACCCCGCGACGACCAGGGGAAATCGTCGCGGGGCGGTACGCTGGTAACGGGGAAGGGGGAGGGAGGGGTACGCTACCAGCGCTTGAGCTTCAACCGCGGTCAGTGACCGTGGTAGTAACCGGTGTTGTGGTAGCCGCCGCCATGGCCGTAATTGCCGCCGTGACCGCGGTAGCCGCCACCGCCGTGGTAATAGCCGTGGCCGTGGCCGCCGTGCCCGTAATGGCCGCGACCGCCGCCGTAGTAATAGACCGACGCGCCGCCGTAGGGGTAGTACGACGGGTAATACGCCGACGGGTAATACGCCGGGTAGTAGGCCGGTTCGTAATAGGCCGGTGCGTAATACGCCGGTGCCGGATAGTAGGACGCGCCGTAGCCGTAACCGTAGCCGTAAGCCGGCACGCCGATGCTGAGACCGAAGCTGACGTGACCGCGCGCGAACGCAGACGGCGCTGCGAACGCCGCACCGGCCAACACAAGGCCCAGCAACGCGGAGCGAACGCTGTTCTTGCGTAATGACATGGTTGCAATCCCTCCTTCAGGACTGACGCCGATACTGGAGTCGGAGCCCTGAATCGCCACTGAAATTGTTGAGCCCGCACCGTTAACGAAACGTCAGCGTTTTGCAATGCTCAGGTTGCCGCGTGCGTGATCTCGAAGCACGCGTGGATGCGCGGATTGCGCGCGAAATCGAACGGTATCGTCGAGAGTGTGATGTCGCGCACATCGCAACCGGCGAGCGCTTCGCGATCCAGCCTGAACCGCCGCGCGTTGTTCGAGAACAGCACGAGCCCGTCGCGCGCGAGCCGGGCAACACACAATTTCAGAAGCCGCACATGATCGCGCTGGACGTCGAAGTCGTCGGTGCGCTTGGAGTTCGAGAATGTCGGCGGATCGACGAAGATGAGGTCGTACGTGCCGCGGTCGTGCTCCAGCCACTTCATCACGTCGGCCTGAACGAGCAGGTGCGGCGCGCCGCTGAACCCGTTCAGCCCGAAGTTGCGCGACGCCCATTCGAGGTAGGTGGCCGAAAGATCGACGCTCGTCGTCGATCGCGCGCCGCCGGCGGCGGCGTGGACGCTCGCCGTCGCCGTGTAGCAGAAGAGATTCAGGAACCGCGCGTCGCGGGCGATCTCGCCGATCCTCGCCCGCAGCGGCCGGTGGTCGAGGAAAAGGCCCGTGTCCAGGTAATCGAAGAGGTTCACTTCGAACTCGAGGCCTGCTTCCTCGACCACGAGGAACTCGCCGCGCTCGGCCATGCGTCCGTACTTCGAGCCGCCCTTCGCCTTGTAGCGCGTCTTCAGCGCGATGCGCTCGCGCGGCACGTCGAGCGCGCTCGAGGCCGCGCGCACGAGATCGCGCATGCGGTCGCGCGCGACGTGCTCGGGAATATCGCGCGGCGGCGCGTATTCCTGGATATGAAGCCAGGCCAGGCCGACGCCCGCTCCCGCCACGGCCATATAGATGTCCACGGCCGCCGCATACTCCGGAATGTCGGCATCGTAGATGCGATAGCAACCGATCCGCTCTTTCGCCAGCCGCTTGCGCAGGTGCCGCGCATTCTTAGTGATCCGGTTCGCGACCGCTTCGGCGCCGGCCGAGAGCGGCTTCCCGATCCGCTCGCGCGCGGGTTCGCTCGCGGCGAGATCGAGCACGAGCAGCCGGCACTCGAGCGCCCCGTTGAACAGCACGTAGCGTTTCTGCGCGCGCAGGCCGAGCGCATGCCCAAGCTCATCATCGAGCGTGATGATCGAGGCGCGCCAGCCGGCGAACTCGCTGCGCAGGCGCGAGCCGAGCTGCGCGTAGAGCGCGGGCAATTCGCGCCGCTCGCCGATGCGCTCGCCGTACGGCGGATTGCAGACGACGAGCCCGCCGCCCGTCCCGTCGGGCCGGTGCAGATGCTCCACATCCTGCCGCGCGAGCTGGATGAATCCCGCGAGCCCGGCCGCCTGCGCGTTGCGCCTCGCCTCGTTCAGGACGCGCGGATCGGCGTCGTAGCCGAAGAACACCGGCGGCAGGCGACGAAGCCCTTCCTCGCCGCGCGCTTTTGCCGCCTCGCGCAGCGAAGACCAGAGCACCGCATCGTGCCCCCGCCAGCCGAGAAATCCGAAATAGTCGCGTTGCAGGCCCGGCGCGACGTCCGCCGCCATCATCGCGCCTTCGATCAAAAGCGTCGCCGAGCCGCACATCGGATCGACGAGCGCGCCGCCGCCGGCGAATGCGTCGCGCCAGCCGCCGCGGATCAGCATCGCCGCGGCGATGTTCTCCTTCAGCGGCGCCTCGCCCTGCCCGCGCCGCCAGCCGCGGCGGTGCAGCGGCGCGCCGGAGAGATCGATCGACACGGTCGCAACATTGCGATGCAGCCGCACGTTGATGCGCACCGACGGCCGCTCGAGATCGACGCCGGGCCGCACGCCGACACGGTCGCGGAACTGGTCGACGATCGCATCCTTGACGCGCTGTGCGGTGTATTGCGTATGCGTGAGCGTGCTCGTCGTGCCGACGGCATCGACCGCAAGCGTGCCGGCCACGTCGAGGTGCTCGCTCCAGTCGATCCGGAGCACGCCGTCGTAGAGCGCGTCGGCGCTCGGCACGTCGAACTCCGCGAGCGGCATCAGGATGCGGCTCGCAAGACGCGATTCGAGGCAGGCGCGATAGCCGATCGCAAGCTCGCCCGCGAATGCGACGCCGGCGAGCTTCTCGTGCACGTCGCTCGCGCCGAGCGCCGCGAGCTCGTCGCGCAGGAGGTATTCGAGACCTTTCGCGCACGTCGCGAAATAGGCGCGCGAGACGCTCACGTCAATCGAGCCCGACCAGGAAGCGATGGAACATCTCCGCGCAGAAGCCGACGTGCCTGCCGAGCCGGTGATCGTCGTCGACGAGATGCAGCGTCGCGCCGTGCGCGCGTCCGAAATCGATCGCGGCGTCGACCGGGCAGATCTCGTCGTTCCAGCCGTGCACAACGGCGGTCGGCGCGGCAGCGGCCGCGAAACGCCGCCAGTAGCCCGGGATTTCGAGCGGCAGCGCGAGCAGGAACAAGCCCGCAGCCTCGCGTTCCAGCGACGCGAACCCGGAAACGAAGGCGCCCATGCTCGATCCGCCGAAGACGACGCGCCCGTCGGCCGGCGTGTTCGCGAGCACGCGCGCAATGCGCGCATCGATCGCGCGCGGATCCTTGCGCGCGTCGATGTCGAGATAGTCGGGCCGGACGCTGCGCCAGCCGAGCACGTCGGCGACGCGCGCGAGCGCGGAGACTTTCGTCGCATTGGGGCCGCTTTCGAGGCCGTGCGAGAGGATGACCGTGCCTTTCATGCGCGCATCGTGCCGGGGAGGCCGCGAATCGTAGCATCCCGCCTCCGCGCGAGGCCGCGCGCGTGCGACACTTCGCGCATGCCCGCGCTGCTGCTGATCCAGGACTGGCCGCTGCCCTACGAGGCGCGTCTCGACGAGCGCCCGGCGAGCGCGATCGACCTCGTCGTCGTGCACTGCACCGAGCTTCCCGATATGCAGCTCGCGCGCGAGTTCGGCGAGAAGGTGCGCTACGACAAGGGCACCGGCAACAGCGGCCACTTCTACGTCGATCGCGACGGCTCGGTGTTCCGCTTCGTCGCCGAGACGCGCGTGGCGAACCAGACGTTCGGCTACAACGCGCGCTCGATCGGCATCGAGCTGGTCAATCGCGGGCGCTATCCGTACTGGAACGACACGCGGCACCAGGCGTTCACCGAGCCCTACACAGAGGAGCAGATCGATTCGCTGCGCGCATTGCTCGGCCGCCTGAAGAACGACCTGCCGAACCTCCGCTACATCGCCGGCCACGAGGATCTCGATCGCAGGCTCGAGCCCGCGGCCGACGATCCGTCGACGCTGCTGCGGCGGCGGCAGGATCCGGGGCCGCTCTTTCCGTGGGATCAGGTGCTCGACGGCAGCGGGCTCGAGCGGCTGCATCCGGAGGACGAAGCGAAAGATTGAACCACGGAGAACACGAAGGACGCGAAGAAGAGCTTTGAAGTTTCCTTCGTCTTCCTTCGTGTTCTTCGTGGTTCAGTCTTTCAGCCGCCCGCTATACTCGCGCCCTCCCACCGCGCCGAACGACAAATGACCGACGCCCTCGTCGACGAACTCGTCGCCCTGCTCCGCCTCGAACGGCTCGAAGACAACCTTTTTCGCGGCGAAAGCCGCGACATCGGCACGCACCGCGTGTTCGGCGGGCAGGTGCTCGGGCAGGCGCTCTCGGCGGCGCAGCAGACCGTCGAGACCGAGCGCAGCGCACACTCGCTGCACGCGTATTTCCTGCGCGCCGGCGACATCGCGGCGCCGATCGTCTACAACGTCGAGCGCGCGCGCGACGGCGGCAGCTTCTCGGTGCGGCGCGTCGTCGCGATCCAGCACGGGCAGGCGATCTTCAACTGCTCGGTGTCGTTCCAGATCGCGGAGCCCGGCGTCGAGCATCAGCTGCCGATGCCCTCGGTGCCCAAGCCCGACGACCTGCCGTCGCGGCCGCTGATTCCGCCCGAGCAGCTCGCGTCGATTCCGGCCAAGCTGCAGCGCTGGCTCGCGATGCGGGGGCCGTTCGAGTTCCGCCGCGTCTATCCGCGCGACGAGCTCAATCCCGGCAAGCAGCCGCCCTACCAGCACGTGTGGTTCCGGCTCACCGACAAGGCGCCGGACGATGCCGTTCTGCAGCGTTCGATGCTCGCGTACGCCTCCGATTTCCATCTGATCGGCACGACGACGTTCCCGCACGGCATCTCGTACCTGCAGAAGAACGTGCAGATGGCGAGCCTCGATCACGCGCTCTGGTTCCATCGTCCGTTCCGCGTCGACGAATGGCTTCTGTATTCCTGCGACAGCCCGACCGCGCAGGGCGCGCGCGGCCTCGCGCGCGGCATGATCTACACCGAGGACGGCAGGCTCGTCGCGTCGACGGCGCAGGAAGGCCTGATCCGCCTTCGCGCGGAGTAACATCCGCCGTCATGCGCCAGATCTATTCGTCGCCCCGCCAGGCGAACATCGACCGCGTCGTGCAGCTCATGGCCGAGCACGGCATCCAGACGTCGGTGAGCAATCGCCGCGCCTATCAGGGCTCGGACTGGAAAAGGTTCAGCTACAGCGCGAAGGGCGACCGCGACACCTGGCCGCAGGTCTGGGTGGTCCGCTCGGACGACCAGACGCGCGCGCGGCAGGTCCTGCGCGATGCCGGGCTCGAGCCCGCGACGCGCTTTGCCGACGAGCTCGCCGCCGCGCGCGGCGCCGGCGACACCTCGCGGCACAAGCAGGCGTCGATGCGCGTCAAGCTGATCGTTTTCGCCCTCATCGCAGGTGTGATCGCCCTCATTGCATTGACGCAGTTGTCGCGTTAAACAGGGCCTCATGCGCTCGGACGTCGTCCGCCTGTTCCAGACCCTGCCGCACGCCTGCGGCTATTTCGGCGAGCGCACGGCGCAGAACCTCGTCATCGACCCGAGCGCGCCGCAGCTGCCGCAGCTCTACGATCTCGCCGTGCTGCGCGGATACCGGCGCGCCGGCGGGCATGTCTACTACCCGCATTGCGGCAGCTGCAAGGCGTGCGTCGCGTGCCGCGTGCCGGTCGCACGCTTCGCGGCGAGCCGCAGCCAGCGGCGCTGCATCGCGCGCAATGCCGACATCGACATCCGCATCGTGCCCGCGGGCTACAGCGAGGAACATTTCGCGCTCTATCGACGTTACCTCCAGGCGCGCCATCCGGCCGGCGGCATGGACGACGCGCGGCCCGAGGATTTCGCGCGCTTCCTCTACACGTCGTGGAGTCCGACGCACTTCATCGAGTTCCGCGAGGAACGACGCCTCGTCGCGGTCGCGGTCACCGATTTCTGCGCGGGCGGACTTTCAGCCGTGTATACGTACTTCGACACGAGCGATCCGTCGCGAGCGCTCGGCACCTACGCGATCCTGAGCCAGATCGACCTCGCGCGCGAGCGCGCGCTCGAGCATCTGTACCTCGGATTCTGGATCGAGGGCCATCCCAAGATGGACTACAAGGCGCGTTTCCGGCCGCTCGAAGTCTTGCGCAATGGCGTCTGGAGCGAATTGCCCGCGAAGTAGCTTGCTCCGTCCTCGCGCTGCGCTTCCCGTTTCCCGCTTGGTTCTTCCCCTCTCCCGCACGCGGGAGAGGGGAAAATCAGACGAACCCGATCTCGTGCTCGCCGTGCATCGACATGACGAGCCGCACCATCGACGACGGAATCATGATCACGAGCTCCAGTGCCTGCCCCTTCGCGCCCTGGCCCGCGAGCTTCATCTCGAAGAACGGCCCCGACGCGTCGATCTCGGCGCAGACGACGTGCGGTCCCAGCGGCGCCTCGCGCAGATAGGCCTTGATCGGTTCGCCGAGCGCTTCGAGCGCCTGCGGATACAGGAAGACGGCGTAGTTCGGCGAATCGACCATTGAGGCTCCGTGAGTTCCGGATGGATTCGAGTCAGAGCTCGAACGAAAGTCTGGCGGCCGCGCGCCGCGCCTTCGCACGCGCAGATTCGATGTCGGCGTCGCGCGCGAGCGTGACGGCCATGCGCCGGTGGCCGCGCACTTCGGGCTTGCCGAAAATGCGCAGCATCGTGTTCGGCTCGGCCAGCGCCTCGGCGACGCCGTGATAGCGGATCCGGCTGCCGTTGCCCTCGACGAGCACGGCGCACGACGCCGAAGGACCCTGCTGGAGGATCAGCGGAATCGGCAGGCCCAGGATCGCGCGCGCATGCAGCGCGAACTCCGAGAGATCCTGCGAGATCAGGGTGACGAGGCCGGTGTCGTGCGGACGCGGACTCACCTCCGAAAAGATCACCCGATCGCCCTTGACGAAAAACTCGACGCCGAACAGGCCCGAGCCGCCGAGCGCCGCCGTGATCGCGCCGGCCTGGCGCTGCGATTCGGCCAGCGCCGCCGCGCTCATCGGCTGCGGCTGCCAGGATTCGCGATAGTCGCCCGCCTCCTGCAGATGCCCGATCGGCGCGCAGAAGTCCGTGCCGCCGGCGTGGCGCACCGTCAGCAACGTGATTTCGTAATCGAAATCGACGAAGGCTTCGACGATGCAGCGGCCCTGTCCCGCGCGGCCGCCCGACTGCGCGTAATCCCACGCGGCATCGATATCGGCTTCGCGGCGCACGATGCTCTGGCCCTTGCCCGAGCTCGACATGACCGGCTTGATCACGCATGGCAGGCCGAGCGCGGCGACCGCGGCGCGGTATTCGTCGTGCGAATCGACGAAGCGGTAGCGCGAGGTCGGCAGCTTCAGCTCCTCGGCGGCGAGACGGCGGATCCCTTCGCGATTCATCGTGAGCCACGCCGCGCGCGCGGTCGGGATCACGCGCACGCCTTCCGCTTCGAGCTCGACCAGCGTCGACGTCGCGATCGCCTCGATTTCCGGGACGACGAGATCGGGCTTTTCCAGTGCGATCAGGCGGCGCAGCGCCGCGCCGTCGAGCATGTCGACGACGTGGCTGCGATGCGCGACCTGCATCGCCGGCGCATTCGCGTAGCGGTCGACCGCGATGACCTCGACGGCGAAGCGCTGCAGCTCGATCGCGACTTCCTTGCCGAGCTCGCCGCTGCCGAGCAGCATCGCGCGGATCGCGGTATCGGTGTGCGGCGTGCCGAACGGCTTCATCGGAATGGCTCGCGGGGAAGAGCGGGAGATTGAACCACGAAGAACGCGACGGACACGACGAAAGATTCGAACTTATTGCCCTTCTTCGTGATCTTCGTGGTTCGATCTTTTCCGGCGCGCCGTCAGGCACAATGCGCGCCTCACAGGGATTCTCGCATGTTTCGCTTCACGCTGATCGCTCTCGCCTTCGTCTCGTTCGCAGCGTACGCCGCGCCGCCCGACGACCAGTGGTTCACCGTCCTCCTGGACGGCCGCAAGATCGGCTCGTTCGAAACGACGCGCGAAGTTCGCGCCGGCCGGGTCGTGACGTCGCAGACGCTCGATCTTTCGATCGAGCGCGCGGGCACGGCGGTCGGCATGACCAGCAAGGAGACCACCGAAGAGACGCCGGACGGCAAGCCGATCGCATTCCAGGCGCTGTCGAAGCTCTCGGGCGGCGAGACGGTCATCGACGGCAAGGTGCACGGCGACAAGGTCACCGTGACGTCGACGACCGGCGGCGCGACGCAGACGCGCGTTATCCCCTGGCCGAAGGGCGCCATGCTGGCGGAGGGCCTGCGCCTCGCCGGTCTCGCCAAAGGCCTCGCGCCCGGCACGCGCTACAGGACGCTCGCGTTCCAGCCGTCCAGCCTCGACGTGGCGGATATCGAGACGCATGTCGGCGACAAGGAACCGGTCGATCTTCCGGCCGGCGTCAGGACGCTGACCGCCGTCGAGCAGACGATGCTGCTCGGCGGCGCGCCGGTGAAGAGCCGGCTCTGGGTCGACGCCGACGAGACCGTGCACAAGCTGACGATGCCGGTGATCGGCGTCGACCTCGTGCTGCTCGCGTGCGATCGCGCGTGCGCGACGGCGCCGAACCAGGGCACCGACATCTTCGACCGCACGATGATGGTGTCGCCGCGCGCGCTGACGCGCGCCGAGCTCGATCACGGCATGCGCTACGTGCTGGCGGCGAGCGACAGCGGCGGTCCACTGAAACTGCCGCAGACCGGCGAGCAGCGCGTCGTCGCGCAAGGCGACACGCTCGTCGTCGAGATCACGCCCGCGCCGCGCGCCGGCGAGGAAAAGAAGCCCGACGAAGCCGATTTCGCGCCGAACGACTGGCTGCAGAGCAAGGCGCCCGACGTCGAATCGCTGGCGAAGAAGGCCGCGACCGGCGCGCACGATCCGGCCGCGCAGATGAAGCAGCTCGAGACGTTCGTGCGCGGCTACATCTCGAACAAGACGCTGGGCGTCGGCTATGCGTCGGCGCTCGAAGTCGTGCACAAGCCCGAGGGCGATTGCACGGAGCATGCGGTGCTGCTCGCCGCGCTCGGGCGCTCGCTCGGCATCGCCACGCGCGTCGTCGACGGGCTCGCCTACGCGCCGGGGTTCGCAGGCAGGCAACGCGTATTCGTGCCGCATGCGTGGGTGCAGGCGTGGGTCAACGGCCGCTGGCAGAGTTTCGACGCGGCGCTGCCGGGATTCGATGCGGGGCATATCGCGCTGTCGGTCGGCGACGGCGATCCGTGGCGGTTTTACGCGGGACTCGACATGCTTGGGCGCGTTTCCTTGCGTGAGGCGGCCCCGCTGGGCGGGGAGTTGATTCGCTAGGCGGGTCGTTGTCGGCTCGCGTGCCGGCGTTTACTGCGGCGGTGTCCGCCCCGTCATTCTGACGAGCGGCTGGTTCGTCACTCCGGCGAAGTGTCCGCCTCGTCATTCCGGCGAAAGCCGGAATCCTCGTCATTCCCGCGGAAGCGGGAATCCATTTTGACCCTTCGTCATTCACGCGGAAGCCGGAATCCATTTTGCTTTTGCCTCGCTTGCGCCGTTTCGCGATAACCGACTCACGTCCGTGTGCGGCCTGGTCGCCATCCATGGCGACCCGTTACTTTCTCTTGCTCGTGCAAGAGAAAGTAA
>CALFNI010000320.1 GCA_937902695.1 uncultured Rhodanobacteraceae bacterium | reverse complement strand
CCGAGCGGCGCTATCTAGAGTCGCTGATCGACGGCGTGCGCAAGGAAATTGCCGACGGCAAACCGATCGACGACGCGACCGCGCACGTCGGCGAGGCCGAAAGAGCGAACTGGCAGCTCTTCGATACGGCGAACGCGCACAACGTTTCGCTCGTGTATCGCGAGCTCGAATGGGAGTAGCGTGAAGCGGCGCGCGTTCATCCGGGCGGCGACGTTGACGGCGGCCGTCATCGCCACGCCGGTTTTGCGCGCGGCAAGGGCGCGCATCGTGATCGTCGGCGGCGGCTTCGGCGGCTCGGCCTGTGCGCTGCTCCTTAAACACGCGCAGCCTTCGCTCGACGTGACGCTCGTCGATCCCGACGCGCGATACGTGACGTGCCCGCTGAGCAACGACGTCATCGTCGGCGCGCGCTCGATCGATTCGCTGACGCTGACGCGCGCGGGACTCGCTCGCGCGGGCGTGCGCTTCGTGCGTGCGCGCGCGACAGCGCTCGATGCGGAGGCGCGATCGATCCGCCTCGACGACGGCACGCGACTCGCGTACGACCGCTGCATCGTCGCGCCCGGCATCCGTTTCCTGTGGGGCACGCCGGAAGACTACGACGAAGCCGCTGCCGAGACGATGCCGCACGCGTGGGAAGCCGGCACGCAGACGACGCGACTCGCGGATCGCCTGCGCGCAATGCCGGACGGCGGCACGTTCGCGATCAGCGTGCCGTCAGGCCTGATGCGCTGCCCGCCCGCACCGTACGAGCGCGCGAGTCTCGTCGCCGAATATCTCGCGCGGCACAAGCCGCGCTCGAAGGTGCTGATTTTCGATGCGAACAACCGCTTCCCGCGGCAGGAAGCGTTCACGACGGCCTGGGACACGCTGTATCGGGGCCGGATCGAATGGATTCCGGTCACCGAAGGCGGTGCGGTCGAACGCGTCGGCGCGCGCACGAACACCTTGCACACGGCGAGCGGTGCGCATCGCGTCGCGGTCGCGAACGTGATTCCGCCGCAGGCGCCGGGACAGTTCGCGCTCGATGCCGGGCTCGCGAGCGGCCATGGCTGGTGTCCGGTCGATCCAGCGACGTTCGCATCGACGCGGGTGCCGCACGTGCACGTGATCGGCGACGCGTGCATCGCCGATGCGATGCCGAAGGCGGCGTCGGCGGCGCTGAGCCAGGCGCGGCAATGCGCGGCCGCGATCGTCGCGAGCCTCGCCGGACGCGAGCCGCCGCCGCCGGCGCTCGACAGCGTCTGCTACAGCGCGCTCGCCCTCGATCGTGCGTTCGCGATCCGGCTGCGCTTTCGCGTTGCGAACGGCCACGTCGAAGCAGAGCCGAACGCGAGCGAGGCGGATTCGACACCCTCCGTCGCGGAACGCGAGGCCGCCGCACGCTGGTACCGGTCGATACGCGCCGCCGCGTTTGCGGCGTGATCGACGCTCCGAAGCGAGCCGATCCCAGCGCCGTGCCGCGCCCGGAGGACTTTACACATGGAGAGGTTTACTATCTCCGCAAGACCGGCAGGATGGACGCCACCGTCAACCTGACGGCTCGCAAGGAGTCTCCGATGAAACCCATGAGGATCGTGGTCGGCGCGTTCGCGCTGACGCTTGCCGCTTCGCTCGCCATTCCACTGACCACGCCGACCGCATTCGCGGCACCGGCCGCCAATGCGGCCGCGCCGGCCTCGCCGAAGCTGCACGCGACGATGCGCGAGCTTTGGCAAGGCCACGCCGACACGACGCGCGAATACGCGCTCGCCGTGAAGGCCGGCGACGCCGCGGGCGAGAAGAAGGCGGCCGATGCGGTCGTCGCGAATGCGAAGAAGATCGCCGACGCGGTCGGCAGCTTCTACGGCGACGCCGCCGGCAAGAAGATGTTCGAGCTGCTCGCCGGCCACTGGGGCGCCGTGAAGGCGCTCACCGACGCGCAGAAGGCGAACGACACCGCAGGCGTCAACAAGGCGATGAGCGACATGGCGGCGAATGCCGATGCGATCGCGAAGTTCCTGTCGGGCGCGAATCCGAATCTTCCGGAAGGCACGGTCAAGGGTTTGCTCGTCGCGCACGCGGGCCATCATCAGGCGCTGACCGGCGAGATCATGAAGGGCGACACGGCCGGGGCCGACAAGACCTGGGCCGCGATGCAGGCGCACTTGAATACGCTCGCCGACGCGCTGTCCGACGGCATCGCCAAGCAGTTCCCGGCGAAAGCAACGTGAGGCCGAGCGCTTGACGCACGCAGGGATGCTCCGCCAGCTGGGACCGACGCAGCAGAAACTGCTGCGGCGGCTCCTCGTCTCGCCGCAAGGCGCGACGGTCGAGGCGCTGTGCCAAGCGCTGCATGTGACGCACAACGCGGTGAGGCAGCACCTGACCGCGTTGATCGCGTCCGGTTACATCGAGCGCGGCAGCGCGCTGCCGAGCGGCGGACGACCGCAGGCGCGTTACGTGCTGCTGCCGGCCGGACGCGACCTCTTTCCGCGCAACTACGCGCTCGTCGCGACGAGCGTGCTCGAGCGTCTTTACGCGACGGCGGGCAAGCCCGGGGTTCAGGCCATGCTGGGCGACATCGGACGCGAGCTCGGCGCCGCGGCCGCCGAACGGATCTCGACGGTCGGCGACGAGGAAACAGCGCACGCGCTGGCCGAACAGCTCGACGCGCTCGGCTACGAGGCGCAGGCCGTCAAGCGGGACGGCGAGACGCAGGTCGAGGCGTACAACTGCGTCTTCCATGCGCTCGCCAAGGCGCATCCGGATGTCTGCCGCTTCGATCTCGCATTCATGGAGGCGGCCACGGGTCGCCCGGTCCATCATCTCGAATGTCTCGTGCGCGGCGGCAATGCATGCCGCTTCCGGCTCGGCGCGCGCGAAAAACCCGGGCGTTGAGGGCTTCGGTCCCTCCGTTACCAGACGCCGCTGTTCGGCATCGATTTCCACGGCTCCCGCGGCGGCAGCGAAGCGCCTTTCTGCAAAAGCTCGATCGAGACGAGATCGGGCGAGCGCACGAATGCCATGTGCCCGTCGCGCGGCGGCCGGTTGATCGTGATGCCCATCTTCGAAAGGCGCTCGCATGTCGCATAGATGTCGTCGACGCGGAATGCGAGATGGCCGAAGTTGCGCGCCGAGCCGTAGTCTTCAGTCGAGCCCCAGTTGTAGGTGAGCTCGATTTCGGATTCCGGACTCTCGGGCGCCGAGAGGAACACGAGCGTGTACTTGCCGGCCTCGTTGTCCATGCGCCGCGCCTCGCGCAATCCGAGGCCTTCGCAGAAGAACCGGAGTGTCGCGTCGAGATCGTGGACGCGGATCATCGTGTGCAGGTATTTCATGGCGGTTCTCGCTCGGCGTTCAAGGAATGATCTTTCCTTCGTCAGGCATCAGGCACGCTGGAAACGCGGCACGAAATGCATCAGCCGCGCGAGGCGTTGCAGCGGATCGGTCATCTGCAGGAGTTGCTGCCGCTCGGGCGGTTCCAGCGGCAGCGCCTCTGAGAGGCGGACGCCGACACAGCTCGCGTTGTCGTAGCAGGCGAGATCAGCTTTGGCGAACGGGCCGCCGGCCTTCTCGATCAGGC
>CALFNI010000319.1 GCA_937902695.1 uncultured Rhodanobacteraceae bacterium | reverse complement strand
CACAACTCGGGGCACTGGACGATCGAGGGCGCGGTCTGCAGCCAGTTCGAGAACCACGTGCGCGCGGTCGTCGGACTGCCGCTCGGCGACACCTCGCTCCGGAACCCCAGCGTCATGCTCAACTGGATCGGCGAGCTGCCGGACGCCCGGGCGATCCTCGGCGAGCCCGATGGACACTGGCACGACTACGGGAAGGAGCCGCGGGCCGGCCGCAAGGTCGGCCACGCGACGGTGTGCGCGCGCACGAACGCGGAATTGAGCGATCGCCTCGCGCGCATCGCGCGGGTGCTCGGGCGCGAGGCGCAGATCGATCCGGTCCGCGCCGCGCTCGCTTCGTAGCCGTGGTTTCCAAAACGGCTTCCTGCCATTTTCTCGATCGAACGACGCAAGCAAAGCTTGCGTACGTCCTCCGAAGATCAATCCCTTCGTGATTGATCTTCGAGCGGTCCGTCCATGGACCGCATCAGCACGGTCAGGCCATCTGGCTTGCGATGAAATCCCAGTTCACGAGATTCCAGAACGCTTCGACGTACTTCGGCCGCGCGTTGCGGTAGTCGATGTAGTACGCGTGTTCCCAGACGTCGCAGGTCATCAGCGGCCGATCGGCGCCGGTGATCGGCGTGCCCGCGTTCGACGTCGAAACGAGGCCGAGGCCCTTGTCCGCGCGCTGCACGAGCCAGCCCCAGCCGGAGCCGAAGGCGCCGACCGACGTCTTGGTTAACTCGTCCTTGAACTGCGGGAAGCCGCCGAATGCCTTGTTGATCGCATCGGCGAGGCGGCCCGACGGCTCGCCGCCGCCCTTGGGCGAGAGGCAGTTCCAGTAGAACGTGTGGTTCCACGTCTGTGCGGCGTTGTTGAACATGCCGCCGGAGGCCTTGCGGACGATTTCCTCGAGCGGCATCGACTCGAACTCGGTGCCCTTGATCTGGTTGTTGAGGTTCGTGACGTACGCCTGGTGATGCTTTCCGTAGTGATAATCGATCGTTTCCGCGGAAATGTGCGGAGCCAGCGCGTCGCGAGCCCACGGCAGCGGTGGAAGTTCGATGGCCATCGGTCCGTCTCCTTGGGTAGGACCGCCGAGTTTATCAGCATGCGGCGACATCCAAGCCGCGAACCGCCGGCGCTGGTAGAATTGCATTCATCGGCGCCGCGCGCCGCACGCAATCAGAGAGCGCCATGGAAGTCGTAGACCGCATCAAATCGACATTGACCGAGCACCCGATCGTGCTCTTCATGAAGGGCACGCCGCAGTTTCCGATGTGCGGCTTTTCGAGCCGGACGGCGCAGGCGCTGAAGGCCGTC
Organism: uncultured Rhodanobacteraceae bacterium; assembly: GCA_937902695.1. GTDB lineage: Bacteria > Pseudomonadota > Gammaproteobacteria > Xanthomonadales > Rhodanobacteraceae > Dokdonella_A. The sequence goes on along the minus strand of CALFNI010000319.1, from coordinate 1,059 downwards.
AACGCCGATTACTTTTCCGTCAACGTGCTGGAAGATCCCGAGGTCCGCGCGAACCTGCCGCGCTACTCGAACTGGCCCACGTTCCCGCAGCTCTTCATCCACGGCGAGCTGATCGGCGGCTGCGACATCACGATGGAGCTCTACGAGTCCGGCGAGCTCGATCGGCTCGTGAAGGACGCGCAGAAAGCCTGATGCTGCCGCTCGCGCGATTCGAAGGCGCGCTGCCGCCCGCCGACGGCTCGCTGCGCGAGCGCATCGTGCTCGTCACCGGCGCGACCGGCGGCCTCGGCCGTGCGACATCGCTCGCGGCGGCATCGGCGGGCGCGACGGTCGTCCTGCTCGGCCGCAGGGTGCGCGCGCTCGAGGCGCTGTACGACGAAATCGAGAAGAACGGCGGCCCGCAGCCGGCCGTCTATCCAATGGATCTCGCCGGCGCGACGCCGCGCGACTTCGCCGATCTCGCCGATTCGATCGAGCGCGAATGCGGCCGGCTCGACGGCATCGTCCATGCGGCCGCGCACTTCGACGGCCTGCAGCCGTTCGATCAGCAGAAGCCGGACGAGTGGTTCCGCACGCAGCAGGTCAACCTGACCGCGCCGTTCCAGATCACGCAGGCGGCCATGCCGCTGCTGCGCGCGTCCGGCGATGCGTCGATCGTGTTCGTCCTCGACGACGCCGAGCGCATGGGCAAGGCGTTCTGGGGCGGCTATGGCGTCGCCAAGCATGCGCTCGCGGGGCTCGCATCGATCGTCCACCAGGAAACCGAGCGGAGCGGCGTGCGCACGCATGCGCTGCTGCCGGGACCCATGCGCACCGTGCTGCGCCGCGCGGCGTACTACGGCGAGGACACCCTGGCGCATCCGGAGCCGGCGCACGCGGCCGGGTTCGTCGTGTGGCTGCTGTCGCCGCAGGCCGCGGCGATGCGCGGCACGACGCTGGATCTTCGCGCCTAGCTCAACCGCGGTTCGACAGCGGGATCAGCTTCCAGTACCAGGCGCGATATTCCGGCCAGTGGCCCGAGAAGAACGGATGGTCCGGATAGTTGAGCTTCAGCACGCG
>CALFNI010000318.1 GCA_937902695.1 uncultured Rhodanobacteraceae bacterium | reverse complement strand
TGACGCAGATGATCGTGAGCCCGATCGTCAACTTCGCGCTGCTCGCGCCGCTCTTCGCGCCACCCGGGTTCCTCGAACAGTCGGCATCGCACGCGAGCGCGATCAGCGGCGCCGCGGTGCTCGGCATCGCGAGCGGCGCGCTCTCGGTCGGCATCGCGATCGCCGCGTGGCCCGTGTTCCGCCGCCACAGCGAGGCGATGGCGCTCTGGCTGTTCGCGGTCGGCGTGGCGGCGCTCGTCGCGACGATGGTCGAGCAGGGCCAGACGCTTGCCATGCTCTCGCTCGGCAAGGCGTATGCGGGCGCGAACGGCGCCGATGCCGCGATCTTCCACAGGCTCGGCGCGCAGGCCGGCAGCGCACGCTACATGGCACACCTGATCGGCCTCGTCGGCGGCGGCAGCCTCGCGTTCGTGCTCTATCTCGCATCGTTCCGGTTCGCGCTCGTGCCGCGCTGGCTTGCCGGCATCGGCATGGTCGCGGCGGTCCTCGAGATCGTCTCGGTCTCGCTGCCGTTCTTCGGACAGGCGATCGTGTTTCCGCTGCTCGCGCCGCTCGGCCTGTGTCACCTCGCGCTCGCGATCTGGCTGTTCGTCCGAGGCTTCGCCGATCGCCCTGCTGCGCCGGGCACCTAGGAACTCGACTATCCTCGCGCCGTGCACGCGTTGACCGCTCCCGCGAAACCGCGCGGCCTTGCCTTGCTGCTGGGCTGGCAGCGCGTGGTGTTCACGCTGGCGTTCACGTTCGTGATCTCGCTGCCGCTCGCGCTCGGATGGAAGTCCGGCTTCGTGTCGCTGATGATGCGCACGCTCGGCCTCGGGCTGATTGCGATGCTCGCGTTCGGCCTTTTCGAGCAGTGGCCGAAGCGCCTGCCGCCATGGCTGGCGCGCTGGGTGCTGCAGGTGCTCGGCGTCATGATCGCGATACCGCTCGCCACGTTCGCGATCTACACGCTGTCGACGGCGCCCGGTGCGCCGCCGTTCTGGCAGACGCCCGAGCGGCTCGTGGGCTTCGGCGGCATGACCGCGCTCGGCGTCTTCATCGCGCCGTGGGTCGCGCTTGCGGCGCTCGTGCGACAGAAGGATGCGCTCGCGCGGCATCAGGCGCTCGCGTTCGAGCTCGAACGGAGCCAGTACGAGCGGCAGGCGCTCGATGCGCGCCTGCACCTCGTGCAGGCACAAGTGGCGCCGCATTTCCTCTTCAACACGCTCGCGAACGTGCAGGCGCTCGTCGATTCGGGCTCGCCGCAGGCATCGGCGGTGTTGCGGAGCCTCGTCGCGTACCTTCGCGCGGCCGTGCCGCGCCTGGACGACCCGGTCACGACGCTCAAGCAGGAGCTCGAGCTCGTCACCGCGTACCTCGAGCTCATGCACATGCGCATGCCCGACCGGCTCAAGTTCGCGCTGCATTTCGAAGAATCCGAGCTCGCGCTCCGCTGTCCGCCGCTGACGCTGCTGACGCTCGTCGAGAACGCCGTGCGCCACGGCATCGATCCGGGCGAGGAGGGCGGACGCATCGACATCCACGTCGAGCGGCGCGGCGATCGCTGCGTCGTGCGCGTCGCCGACACCGGCGTCGGGCTCGGCGCGTCGAACGGTGGGCTCGGCACCGGGCTTTCGACCTTGCGCGAGCGCCTGCAGCTCGTGTTCGGCGGCGCCGCCGAGCTTCGCGTGCGCGCCAATGCGCCGCGCGGCGTCGTCGCCGAGGTCGAGATTCCGGCGCAGCGGTCGACCTCGTGACGCGCACGCAGCCGACCGCAATGATCGCCGACGACGAGCCGCTGCTCCGCGAGGCGCTCGCGCGCCAGCTCGCGCGCGCGTGGCCCGAGCTCGGGATCGTCGCCGAGGCGCGCAACGGCCGCGAGGCGATCAGGCTCTTCGAGGCGCGCAGGCCCGATGTCTGCTTTCTCGACGTGCACATGCCCGGCGTCTCCGGCGTCGAAGCCGCGCATGCGATCGGCCGGCGCGCGCATCTGGTCTTCGTGACGGCCTACGATCAGTACGCCGTGCAGGCGTTCGCCGAAGGCGTGCTCGACTATCTCGTCAAGCCGGTCGAGGAGCCGCGGCTCAGGGAAACGGTCGCGCGTCTTCGCGAGCGCCTGCAGTCGGCGCAGCCAGCGCTCAACACCGAAGCGCTGCTGCAGCAGCTTGCCGAACAGCTGCAGCGCGGCGTCCAGAACGCGCCGCTCAAATGGATTCGCGCGCAGGTCGGACAGACGCTCCGCCTGATTCCGGTCGACGAGATCGATTACCTCCGCTCCGATGCGAAATACACGCGCGTCGCGTGGCGTGGCGACGCGGGCCAGCCCGCCGAAGCGCTGATCTCGAGCGCGCTCAAGGATCTCGTCGCGCAGCTCGATCCCGGCCAGTTCGCCCAGGTGCACCGCTCGGTCGTGGTCAATCTGCGCGCGATCAGCCACGTCACGCGCGGCGACAACGACACCGCCGGCATCCATCTCAAGGGTCGCGACGAAGTGCTGCCGGTGAGCCGGAGCTATCTGCACCTGTTCCGGCAGATGTAGCGCGCGCAAGCAAATCCCTTGCGTTCCGGTCTTTGGCACCGACATTGACGACATCGCTCCAAGGAGGCGCCCATGAGCAAGCCCCGCGATCCCTCATTCGATCCGGTCCGCCGCCAGCTGCTGCTTTCCGGCGCAGGCGCAGCGGCGATCGTCGGTCTCAGCTTCGCCGGCTGGCGTCGCTTCGCGATGCGTCCCGCGTTCGCCGGCGATCTCGCGCCGGCGCGCCACTTCGACGTCACGCACACCGATGCCGAGTGGCGCACGTTGCTGACGCCCGATCAATACGCGGTGCTGCGCCAGCAGGGCACGGAGCGCGCGTTCTCGAGCCCGCTCGATCACGAGAAGCGCGCCGGCACGTTCGCCTGTGCCGGCTGCGGCAACGCGCTGTTCTCGTCGACGACGAAGTTCGACAGCGGCACCGGCTGGCCCTCGTTCTGGAAGCCGCTGCCGAATGCCGTCGGCAACGAGACCGACACGACGCTCGGCATCGAACGCACCGAAATCCACTGCCATCGGTGCGGCGGCCATCTCGGCCACGTGTTCGACGACGGCCCGCCGCCCACCGGCCTGCGATACTGCATGAATGGCGTCGCGTTGACGTTCCGGCCCGACGCATGAGGAACGCGAACCGATGACGCTGCTGATCCTCGCCTATCTCGGCGGCGTGCTGACGATCCTGAGCCCGTGCATCCTGCCGGTGCTGCCGTTCGTGTTCGCGCGCGCGGGACAGTCGTTCACGCGGAGCGCATTGCCGATGCTCGCCGGCATGGCGATCACGTTCGCGCTCGTCGCGATGCTCGTGACGGTCGGCGGATCGTGGGCCGTCCATGCGAATCAGTACGGCCGCTACGTCGCGCTCGCAATTCTCGCGCTGTTCGGATTGACGCTGCTGCTGCCGCGTTTCGCCGATCGCATCATGCACCCGTTCGTCGCGGCCGGTGCGCGTCTCTCGGCATCGGCGGAGCAGGGCGACGCCGCGCCGTCTGCGTTCTCGTCGGTGCTGCTCGGCATCGGCACCGGCCTGCTCTGGGCGCCGTGCGCGGGACCGATCCTCGGGCTCGTGCTGACCGGCGCCGCGCTGCACGGCGCCGACGTCGGCACGTTCGCGCTCCTCCTCGCCTACGCACTCGGCGCGGCGACATCGCTCGCGCTCGCGCTGCTCGTCGGCGGACGCCTCTTCGCGGCGATGAAGCGCTCGCTCGGTGCCGGTGAATGGGTGCGGCGCGGGCTCGGCGTCGCCGTGCTCGTCGCGGTCGTCGCGATCGCGCTCGGCGCCGACACGGGCTGGCTCGCGCGCGTCTCGACGGCCAGCACGAACCGCATCGAGCAGGCGCTCGTCGAACGGATCGGCGCGCGGACGGCGAAGAAGGACGATTCGATCGAGTCGGTCATCGCGCGGCCCGACACCGGCAACGCGATGACGCCGAAACCTGTCGCGACGGCGAACGATGGCGCGTTGCCGCCGCCGATCGAAGGCACGCTGCCGTCGCTCGACGGCGCGGTCGAATGGCTCAACTCGCCGCCGCTGACGGCCGCCGGTCTTCGCGGCAAGGTCGTCGTGATCGATTTCTGGACGTACTCGTGCGTGAACTGCCTGCGCACGCTGCCGTACGTGCGCGCGTGGTACGACAAGTACAAGGATCAGGGCCTCGTCGTGATCGGCGTGCACGCACCCGAGTTCGCGTTCGAGAAGGACATCGACAACGTCAGGCGCGCGGTGAAGGATCTGAAGGTCGACTACCCGGTCGCGATCGACAACGACTATGCGATCTGGCGCGCATTCCAGAATGAATACTGGCCCGCGCATTACTTCGTCGATGCCGAGGGACGCATCCGCCATCATCATTTCGGCGAGGGCGAATACGCCGAATCCGAGGCGGTGATCAAGCAACTCCTCGCCGAGGCGGGCGCGCAGCACGTCGCGTCCGGCATCGTGCAGCCCGATGCGGGCGGCGTCGCCCTCGCGGCCGAGCGCGCGATGCAGTCGCCCGAGACGTACATCGGCTACGACCGCGCCGAAAACTTCGCCTCGTCGGCCGTGCGCGATCGCGAGCACGAGTACTCGATCCCGGCGCGGCTCTCGACGAACCAGTGGGGCCTCGGCGGCACGTGGACCATCGCCGACGAGCACGCGAAGCTCGCGCGCGCCGGCGGACGCATCGCGTTCCGCTTCCACGCGCGCGACGTCAACCTCGTGCTCGGGCCGTCGCGCGACGGCAAGCCGGTAAAGTACAAGGTCACGCTCGACGGCAAGCCGCCCGGCGACGACCACGGTGTCGACACCGCCGCCGACGGCACGGGC
>CALFNI010000317.1 GCA_937902695.1 uncultured Rhodanobacteraceae bacterium | reverse complement strand
GGAAAACGTCGACCGCTGCTGGAAGTACGCCTACCTCGATCGCAAGAACAAGAAGCGCGAGGTCCGCAAGCTCTGGATCGTCCGCATCAACGCCGCCGCCCACATCCACGACATGAGCTACAGCACCTTCATCAGCGGACTCGGCAAGGCTGGCATCGAGATCGATCGCAAGGTCCTCGCGGATCTCGCCGTTCGCGACGCCGCTGCCTTCGGAGTACTAGCCGAGCAGGCCCGCAAGGCCCTCAGCGTCGCCGCGTAAACGACTTCGATGTGCCCGGCTTCGCGCCGGATGATGCGCTGACGGGGCGGTCTCGATACTTTACGAGTCCGCCCCTTTCATTTGTAAGACTATCAATCGCAAAAGTGCCAGCAACGACGCTTAACGACTTCCAGTCATCGGCCACCGACCTCGAACGCGCCGCAACAGCTGCGTTCTCCGCGGCCGATTCGGCCGACGCGTTGGAAAGGGCGCGCGCGGAATTCCTCGGCAGAACCAGCGGACGCCTGCTCGAGCTGCAACGCCTCGTGCCGACGTTCGAGGGCCCGGACCGCGGAATCGCCGGCCGCGCCTTCAACGAGCTCAAGACCGGACTCGAAGCCGCGCTGGAGGCTCGTCGCGCAGTGCTCGAGTCGAGCGCGCGCTCCAGCGCTCCGCAAATCGATCTCACGATGCCGTCGCGCCGCCAGTTCCGCGGCGCCGAGCATCCGGTCACACTCGTCATCGAAGAGATCGTCGAGATCTTCCGCGAGATCGGGTTCACGGTTGCGACCGGACCCGAAGCAGAGACCGAATGGTACAACTTCACGGCGCTCAACTTCCCGCCCGATCATCCGGCGATGGACATGCACGATACCATGTATCTCGCCGACGACGTCGTGCTGCGCACGCACACGTCGCCCGTCCAGATACGGTCGCTGCAGGCAGGCCCGCCCCCGATTCGCGTGGTGATCCCCGGCAACGTGTATCGTCTCGATCCATTCGACGCGAGTCACGCGCCGATGTTCGCGCAGATCGAAGGACTCGCAGTCGATGAAGGCATCAGCTTCGTCGATCTCAAGGCGACGCTCACGCATTTTGCCACGCGATTCTTTGGCGCAACACGCACCCGCTTCAGGCCGAGTTATTTCCCGTTCACCGAGCCGTCGGCCGAGATGGACGTCGAATG
>CALFNI010000316.1 GCA_937902695.1 uncultured Rhodanobacteraceae bacterium | reverse complement strand
TATCGGGAATCGCTGTGCAGTGCAATAAAACCCTGCTCGTCGTCCCCGCGAAAGCGGGGACCCGCCGCCTTGGGCGGCTGGAGCGCAGGCACGAGTTCACCGCCTCCGCGGGGACGACGGGCGGCGTCAATCGGTCGGCGCGACGCTGACACGGACGCGCACACGCTCGCCCGGATCGTAATCGAGCCGCGACATGTATACGTCGCCGCGATAGCGGGACTGCACGTCGTAGCCGACGATGCGGCGCTCCTCGGCGGCGTCCTGCACCATGTGGCAACGGCGCTCGGGGCCGGCGTAGTACCGATCGTCCTGGCTCGCGACGCCATGGCCGACCGCGCCGCCGACCACCGCGCCGGCGACTGTCGCCGCCTTGCGCCCGTCGCCCTTGCCGACCGTGTTGCCCAGCACGCCGCCGACGATCGCACCGATGACGGTGCCGGCCGCGTTGTTGTTGCCGCTGTCGACATGGCGCTCGACGGGCACGTCCTCGCATTCCTCGTGCGCGCCACCGGACTGCACGCGGTCGTATACGGGATCGACGCGCAGCACGTCCGCGTACGCGATCTTGGTGTTCTCGGCCGGCGGCGGCGCGTCATAGCGCGCGTCCCGCGGCGGCGGGCGGTCCTGCTGCGCCTGCGCCGACACGGTCATCGCAGCCATCAGCGCGATGACGAGTGCACATTTCAACTTCATGATGATCTCCACCTCGGGGCGACGCGTTCGGTGCCGGTCATGTCGACGGTCACCGCGCCGGTGTGCCCCGGCGTGACGCGTTCTGCGCTGGCGGCGATTAAAACATCGAATCGCTGAACATTCGCTAAGGCCTTCCATTCATTGAAGAAAACGGGCCGGTGTACAACGCGCGCCGGGCCTCCCGGCCACGCTCGCCTGCTATGCTGTTGCAAAGCACAAGGGATCGCGATGGCCACGCTGCGCCTCCACAACAGCCTGACCCGCCGCATCGAGGATTTCGTTCCCGCGGATCCTCGCCGGGTCACCCTGTATGTCTGCGGACCCACCGTCTACAACTACGTTCATATTGGCAACGCGCGGCCGTACGTCGTGTTCGGCCTCCTTGCCCGGTTGCTGCGACGCCTGTATCCGGGCGTCGTTTACGCGCGCAACATCACCGACATCGACGACAAGATCATCGCCGCCGCCATCGCCGCGGGCGTCCCCATCGATCGCATCACCGACCGCTTCGCCGCCGCGTTCTTCGAGGACATGGCCGCGCTCGGCGTCGATCCGCCCGACGTGACGCCGCACGCGACGCAGCACATCCGGCAGATCGTCTCCATGTGCGAGCGGCTGATCGCCGCCGGGCACGCGTACGCGGCCGAAGGCCACGTGCTGTTCGACGTCGCGAGCTACGCCAGGTACGGCGAGCTCTCGGGCCGCTCGGTCGACGAGATGATCGCCGGCGCGCGCGTCGAGATCGCGCCGTACAAGAAGAACCCGGCCGATTTCGTGCTCTGGAAGCCCTCGACGCCGGAGCTTCCCGGCTGGGACAGTCCATGGGGCCGCGGCCGTCCGGGCTGGCACATCGAATGCTCGGCGATGGCCGCGGCGCATCTCGGCGAGACGATCGACATCCACGCCGGCGGCAACGACCTGATGTTTCCGCATCACGAGAACGAGATCGCGCAGTCGACGTGTGCGCACGGCGGCCGCCTCTTCGCGCGCTACTGGCTGCACAACGGCATGCTGACGTTCAACGGCAAAAAGATGTCGAAATCGATCGGCAACGTGATGCTGCTGCACGAGCTCTTGCAGAAGCATCCGCCCGAGCTCCTGCGCTATCTGCTGTTGAAGGCGCACTACCGGCATCCGCTCGACTGGTCCGACGCGACGATCGCGCAGGCCCGCGCGACGCTGGACGGCTGGTATGGCGCGCTGCGCGACCTCGCCGATGTCGAGATCGAAGGCGAAGCACCGGCGCCGCCGGATGTAGAAGCGGCGCTGCTCGACGATCTCAACACGCCGCAGGCGCTCAGCATCATTGCCGAGCTTGCGACCGCGTCCCGGCGCGCAACGACGCCCCAAGCAAGGAAAACCGCAAAGGCGGCGCTGCTCGGTGCGGGCGCGATGCTCGGCCTGCTGCGGCTCGATCCCGAAGCATGGTTCAAGCAGGCCGGCGGCAGCGCCGATGCGCTCGCGGTCGACCCCGCCGAGATCGACGCATTGATCGTGCGCAGGAACGAGGCGCGCAAATCGCGCGATTTCGCCGAAGCCGACCGCATCCGCGACGAGCTCGCCGCCCGGCACGTCGCCATCGAAGATTCCGCGCAAGGCACGCGCTGGAAAATCGTGAATCCGAATGAACACGCGGCGTGACGATGCCCGTCAAGAAGCCGCGCCCACTGCCGAGGCGGCGCAGGCGGCGATCGCGGACGAGTTTGCGTTCTTCGGCGACTGGACGGAGCGCTATCAATACCTCATCGATCTCGGCCGCAAGCTGCCGCCGTTTCCCGAAGCGCTGAAGACCGACGCGCACAAGGTGACCGGCTGCCAGTCGCAGGTATGGCTGGGAGCGTCCGGCGACGCACGGCGGCTCGAGTTCCAGGCGACCAGCGATTCGGCGATCGTGTCGGGGCTGATCGCGCTGCTGCTGCGCGTGTACTCGGGGCGCTCGGCCGCGGTGATTCTCGCGACCGAGCCGAAATACATCGAGGCGATCGGGCTCGCGAAGCACCTCTCGCCGACACGCTCGAACGGGCTGGCCGCGATGCTCGCGGCGATCCGGCAACACGCGCGGGACGCGCTGAGCATCGCGGCGGCGTAACGTACGCACCGCACCGCGCGCGACGGCTACATCGTGTGCGTCGGCCGTTCCTGCGTCAGGATGCCGGCGAGGATCGATTCGATCTTCGTCCGCGCCGCCTCGCCATCGGGCGAATCGTTGAACTGCACGCCGATGCCGGCCGTGCGATTGCCCTGCGCGCCGGCAGGCGTGATCCAGACCACCTTGCCGGCCACCGGCAGGCGATCCTTTTCTTCCATCAGCGAGAGCAGGATGAATACTTCGTCGCCGAGGCTGTAGCGCTTCGCCGTCGGCACGAACAGCCCGCCGCCCTTGACGAACGGCATGTAGGCGTTGAACAGCGCGCCCTTGTCCTTGATCGCCAGCGAGAGGATGCCCTGCCGCGGTGCGCCGCCTGTTGCCGGTGTCGCCATAGTCTCCGCCTCAGCTTGTCGACCGCGCCGGCCAGCCGCGCAGCAAATCGAGCAGCACGAGGTCGGCGCGCACCGGCGTCGCCAGCAACCCGCGCGCCAGGTTCGCGCGACCGAACCACGCGTTTAGCTTCGGGATTTCGGCGCGCCGGGTCAAGCCGAGGCGCCCGCGCTGGCCGCCGGCGAGCGAGCGGGCCTCGTCGCGGGCAAGCGCGGCGGCGAACCAGAGCCGGAGATCCGGCCGATCGGCAGCCCAGCGCTCGGCGACCGCCGCGGGCCGAGCGCGCGCGACGCTGAGTGCCGTGAGATCGGACGCACATTCCTCGCGGACCGCAAGCGCGCCTTCGGCGAGCCACGCTTCCGCCTGACCCGGATTGTCCATGCTGGCATCGAGCGTCGCCGCTGCCACGGCGGCATCGACGCCGCGCGTGCGCAACCATGCGAGCGCCTCCTCGCGCGTCGGCAGCGGCGCGTCGATCTTCTGGCAGCGGCTCCGGATCGTCGGCGGCAGGCGCGACGGATCGTCCGCGATCAGCGCGATCACCGTGTTCGTCGACGGCTCTTCGAGCGTCTTCAACAACGCGTTCGCCGCGCTGGCGTTCATCGCATCGGCCGGATCGATCAGCGCGATCTGCCAGCCGCCGAACTGGCTCGACAACGAAAGACGCTGGCCGAGCGCGCGCAGCTGGTCGACGGTGAGCTCCGTGCGCGGACGGCCGTCGTCGCGGACCTCGAACGTGACGCGCGCGAGATCGGGGTGGCTGCCCGCCGCGACCAGCAGGCAGCTCCGACACGTGCCGCACGCGCTGCCGTCGGCGTTGCGCTGCTGGCACAGCAACGCATTCGCGAATGCATCCGCGAGCGCACGCTTGCCGTAGCCGCGCGGGCTCGCGAAAAGGAGCGCGTGATGAATGCGGCCCGAAGCGATCGCATCGGCCAGCACGCGCCACGGCGAAGCGAGCCACGGCTGCAGCATCATGCCGGCGTCCTCCCCGAATCGACGAATGCGTCCACCGCGGCGCACGCGGCGGCGCGCACGGCATCGACCGGCCGGCTCGCGTCGATCACGCGGAAGCGTTGCGGCTCCGCGGCCGCCCGCGCGCGGTACGCCGCGCGCACGCGCTCGAAGAAATCATTGCTCTCGAGCTCGATCCGGTCGGCCTGGCCGCGGCCGCCGATACGCGCGAGTCCTTCGCCGATCGGCAGATCGAGCAGCAGCGTGAGGTCGGGCTTCATCGCCGCGGCCCATGCCTCGAGCGCCGCGATGCGCGCATCCGGTTGACCGCGGCCGCCGCCCTGGTACGCGTAGCTCGCGTCCGTGAAGCGGTCCGACAGCACCCAGCGTCCCGCATCGAGCGCCGGGCGGATCAGCTCGCGCACGAGCTGCGCGCGCGCCGCGAACATCAGGAGCAGCTCGCTCTCGGCCGAGATGTCGCGGCGCGCGGGGTCGAGCACGATGTCGCGCACCGCCTCGCCGAGCACCGTGCCGCCCGGCTCGCGCGTCACGACGACGTCGATGCCACGCGCCTCGAGCCGCTGGCGCACGGCGTCGAGCACGGTGCTCTTGCCCGCGCCCTCGCCGCCTTCGAGTGTGATGAGCTTTCCTGTCGTCATTTCCGGTGCAACTGGTATTTCTGGACCGCGCGATTGTGCTCGTCGAGCGTCGCCGAGAACGCGTGGCTGCCGTCGCCGCGCGCGACGAAGTACAGCGTGTCGCCCGGCGCCGGATGCAGCACCGCCTCGAGCGCAGGCAGGCCGGGCAGCGCGATCGGCGTCGGCGGCAGCCCGTCGCGCGTGTACGTGTTGTACGGCGTGTCGGCCTCGAGATCGATCTTGCGGATATTGCCGTCGTAATTGTCGCCCATTCCGTAGATCACCGTCGGATCGGTCTGCAGTCGCATATGGAACCTGAGCCGCCGCATGAAGACGCCGGCGATCAGCGGGCGCTCCTCGGGTTTCCCGGTCTCCTTCTCGACGATCGAGGCGAGGATCAGCGCCTGATAGGGCGAATCGAGCGCGGCATCCGTCGCGCGCGCGTTCCACAGCCGGTCGAGCGTCTTCTGCATCGCCGCGTGCGCGTTCTTCAGGATGTCGAAATCCGAATCGCCCTTGATCCACGAATACGTCTCCGGCAGGAACCAGCCTTCCGGACGGCCGTCCTCGATGCCGAGCTTGTGCGCGAGGTCCGCGTCGGACATCGCCGTCACCGTCTGCGCGAGGCCGGCGTCGCCGGCAAGCGCGACGCGAAGCTGCTTGAACGTCCAGCCGTCGACGATCGTGAAGTGATGCTGCATCACCTCGCCGGCCGCCATCTTCTGCAAGAGCTGTCGCGGCGTGAGGCCCTGTGCCAGCGCGTACTCGCCGGCGTGCAGCTTGCCCTCGATGCCAAGCTCGCGTCCGAGCGCGCGCCAGTAGTACGGCGACGCCTGCGTGATGCCTGCAGCGCGCAGGTGATCGACGATCGTGCGGTACGTCTCGCCGCGCGCGATGTCGATCGTTGCGTCGGACCGCGCGATCGCCAGCGGCGTTTCGGTGAACTTGCGGTAGTCGAGGAAGAGGTACGTGCCGGCGGCGAGCGCCAGGACGAGAAGTACGACGAGCACGCGCAAGATCGCGCCGCCCCCAACCTTCGTCGTCCCCGCGAAAGCGGGGACCCAGTGCCTTGCGCGGAAAGGCACTGGGTCCGTGCTTTCGCGGGGACGACGGGAAGGTGGGTACATGTCCGGCATGGCGGCGCGAGCGTAACCCGACTTCGTTGCCGCCGTCAGCGATCGGCGCCGAGCGCGCGAAGGAGCCCCTTCGCCTTGGCCCGCGTCTCGTCGAGCTCACGCTCGGCAACCGAGTCGGCGACGATGCCTGCGCCCGCGCGAAACCGGATCGTGTCGCCCTCGATCGTCAGCGTCCGGATCAGGATATTGAGATCGAGATCGCCGTCGCGGTTGAGATAGCCGAGCGACCCCGTGTACGCGCCGCGGCCGACGCCCTCGATCTCGGCGATGATTTCCATGCAGCGCACCTTCGGGCAGCCCGTGATCGTGCCGCCGGGAAATACCGCGCGGACGACGTCGCAAGGCGCCGCGTCGGCGCGCAGCCGGCCGCGTACGTTCGAGACGATGTGATGCACGTGCGCGTAACTCTCGACCGTCATCAGCTCGTCGACTTCGACCGATCCCGGCACCGAGATGCGGCCAAGGTCGTTGCGCTCGAGATCGATCAGCATCACGTGCTCGGCGCGTTCCTTCGGATGGTCGATCAGCTCGCGCACGCGCGCCGCATCGTCGTCGCCGCGCGTGCGCGGGCGCGTGCCGGCAATCGGGCGCGTCAGCGCGAGATCGCCGCGGACCTCGACGAGGCGTTCGGGCGACGAGCTCGCGATCGCCCAGCGCTGGCGTTGCAGGAGCGCCGCAAACGGCGCGGGATTGGCCTCGCGCAATGCGGCGTACACGCCGGCGGCGCACGGCGCCCGCGCGTAGCGCACGCGCCATTCGCGCGAGAGGTTGACCTGGAACACGTCGCCGGCGCGAAGGTATTCGTGGATTCGCGCGACGCCGTCGAGGAATCGCGCGGGCGCGTCTTCGTCGATCGTCGCGGCGGCTTCGGGCGGCGCCGGCGCGGGCCGCGCGCCCGATACGTCGGCAGCGAGCGCGTCGAGCAGTTCGGGGCGATCGTGCTCGGCGACGAGCCAAGTCGATGCCCGCTCGTGGTCGACGATGATCGCGGCGGGACAGCGCAGCGCGAGCGCAACCGGCGCGCTGCCCGGCGGCTGCGGCACGTGAAGCCGGGGTTCGATCTCGCCGGCGAGCTCGTAGCCGAGATAGACGAGCCAGCCGCCGCGGAACGGCAGCGCGCTTTCGGGCTCGTGCGCGACGCGCGCGCCCTGCCACGCGGCATCGAGCGCGTCGAGGAACGAGCCGCCGAGGCGGCAACCGCCTGCGTCGCGGACGACGCGGTCGCGATCGAGGCGGATTTCATCGTCCGGAAACGCGAACAGGATGTCGTAGCGCGTGCGCGCGACGCCGCGCGCGACGCTTTCGAGCAACGCCGGATAACGTGCGGGAAAAGCCGCCGCCAATGGCAGCAGGTCGCGTACGCCGGGCAGCTCGCGGACGATCGCCGTCATCGGCGGAACGGCGGCTCTGACCGTTCGCGCGTCAGAGGCGCTTGAACACCAGCGTCCCGTTCGTGCCGCCGAAGCCGAACGAGTTCGACAGCACGACGTCGAGCTTCGCGTCGCGCGCCGTGTGCGGCACGAAATCGAGATCGCAGCCCTCGCCCGGATTGTCGAGGTTGATCGTCGGCGGAACGACGCCGTCCTGCATCGCGAGGATCGAGAAGATCGCCTCGACGCCGCCGGCCGCGCCGAGCAGGTGGCCCGTCATCGATTTCGTCGAGCTCACCGGCAGCTTCAGCGCGTGGGCGCCGAAGCAGTTCTTGATCGCGTTGACCTCGGCGATGTCGCCGGCGCCGGTCGACGTCGCGTGCGCGTTGACGTACTGGATCTGATCGGGATTGATCCTCGCGTCGGCGATCGCAGCGACCATCGAGCGTCGTGCGCCGTCGCCGTCTTCAGGCGGCGACGTCATGTGGAACGCATCGCCGCTCATGCCGAAGCCCACCAGCTCGCAGTAGATGCGCGCTCCGCGCGCCTTCGCGTGTTCGTAATCCTCGACGACGATGACGCCGGCACCGTCCGACAGCACGAAGCCGTCGCGATCGCGGTCCCAGGGACGACTCGCCTTCTCGGGCTCGTCGTTGCGCGTCGACATCGCCCGCGCCGAGCAGAACCCGCCGACGGCGGGGCCGACCGTCGCGAACTCGGCGCCGCCGGCGATCATGACGTCGGCGTCGCCGTACTGGATCATGCGCATGGCAAGGCCGATGTTGTGCGTCGCGGTGGTGCACGCGGTGACGCACGCGATGTTCGGGCCCTTGAGGCCGAGCATGAT
>CALFNI010000315.1 GCA_937902695.1 uncultured Rhodanobacteraceae bacterium | reverse complement strand
ACGAGTTCTACGTCACCGACTGGGTCGACGCGCGCATGGTGCCCCTCGACAAGGGTCCGTTCCATCTCGACGATTACGTCGCGTACATGCGCCGCTTCATCGATCACGTCGGCGCCGCGAAGGCGCACGTGATCTCGGTGTGCCAGCCGACCGTGCCGGTGCTCGCGGCCGTAGCGCTGATGGCCTCGGCCGGCGAGCCGACGCCGCAGACGCTGACGCTGATGGGCGGCCCTATCGATCCGCGCAACTGCCCCACGCAGGTCAACGATCTCGCGCGCATCCACGATTACGCCTGGTTCGCGACCAACATGATCTTCGACGTGCCGCCGAACTATCCCGGCGCCGGCCGCAAGGTCTATCCCGGTTTCCTGCAGCACGCCGGTTTCGTCGCGATGAATCCGAGCCGCCATCTCATGGCGCACTGGGACTTCTACGAGAACCTCATCCGCGGCGATCTCGAGGACGCCGAAGCGCACCGCCGCTTCTACGACGAATACAACGCGGTCGAGGACCTGCCGGCCGAGTACTACCTCGACACGATCCGAATCGTGTTCCAGGAACACCTGCTGCCGCTCGGCAAGTGGCACGTCAAGGGCAACCGCGTCGCACCGGAAGACATCAAGAAGACGGCGCTGTTGACGATCGAAGGCGAGTTCGACGACATCTCGGGCCTCGGCCAGACGTCGGCCGCGCACGATCTCTGCACCGGCATCCCGAAGGCGAAGCACGCGCACATCGAAGTCAAAGGCGCAGGCCATTACGGCATTTTCAGCGGACGGCGCTGGCGCGATGTCGTGTATCCGGACGTGCGCGACTTCATCCGGAAGTTTCACAAGCCGCGCGGCTAGGCCTCGTCACCCGATCGCAGCGATCGCGGCGGCCGCCGCAAGCTTGTGCGCGGCCTGCCACGGCGGGCCGATCGCGCGGCCCATGTCGCGCAGGAGCGGTGCGATGTCGGCGCGGACGAGCGCGAGCGGCGACGCGATCTTCGCCAATGGATTCGAGGGCGGCTGAGCTATCCCGGCGCCGTTTCTGCCGCTATCGTGGCGGCCTCGAAGCAGCGGAGCGGAATCATGCCGGCAGCGGCCTCTCGTCATCTCGCGTATCTCGCGCTCGCCATGACGGCTGCGACCGTTTTTGCGCAGGCGGCCGACGCGCCGAAGGGCAAGACGATGGCGGACGTCCTCGCCGCATCGAAGCCATCCGACTGGCGCACGCCCGATCCCGACAACACGCTCTACCTCGACCTTGCCGCCGGCCGCGTCGTCATCGAGCTCGCGCCCGCGTTCGCGCCGCTGCACGCCAAGAACATCCGCACGCTTGCGCACGAACACTATTTCGACGGGCTGGCGATCCTGCGCGTGCAGGACGATTTCGTGACGCAGTGGGGCGATCCGGATTCCGACAAGCCCGACAAGGCGAAGCCGCTCGGCACCGCATCGAAGACGCTCGCGCCCGAGTTCGAGCGCGCGGTCAGGGTGCAGATGAACACCCTGGAGCAGTTCGCC
>CALFNI010000314.1 GCA_937902695.1 uncultured Rhodanobacteraceae bacterium | reverse complement strand
TCTCGTAGAAGAGCGCCGGCTTCATCGCGGCGAGGCCGGTCTTCAGCGTCGTCCACAGGATCCAGACGAGCCAGAAAAGCCCGAATGCGGCGCACGCGCCGGACGCGAAAAGATTCCACGCGTTGACGATGCGCCGCTTGCGATAGAGCCGCTCGGAGACGTCGCTCATTTCGCGCCCTCCTGCTTCGAGAGGCGATTCAGCATCAGCTTCGCGAACGTCAGCACGATGAACGTCACGATGAACAGCAGGAAGCCGAGCGCGATCAGCGACGAGCGGTAGATGTCGGAGTCGGCTTCGGTGAACTCGTTGGCGATCGTCGCGGCGATCGAGTTGCCGGGCTCGAGCAGCGATGCGGAGAGACGATGCGCGTTGCCGAGCACGAAGGTGACCGCCATCGTCTCGCCGAGCGAGCGGCCGAGACCGAGGAAGACGCCGCCGATCACGGCCGAGCGGGTGTAGGGCAGCACGATGTCCCAGACCACTTCCCACGTCGTCGAGCCGAGCGCGTACGCCGATTCCTTGAGCCGCGTCGGTACGGTCAGGAACACCTCGCGCATGACCGAGGAGATGAACGGGATCACCATGATCGCGAGCACGATGCCGGCGGTGAGCATGCCGATGCCGAGCGGCGGTCCGCGGAACAGCGCGCCGATCACCGGCCAGGTGCCGACGTGATCGTTGAGCCACGGATTGATGTATTCGCCCATGATCGGCACGAACACGAACAAGCCCCACATGCCGTAGATGATCGACGGGATGCCGGCGAGGAGCTCGATGGCTGCGCCGACCGGCTGACGCATCCAGTTCGGTGCGACTTCGGTGAGGAAGAGCGCGATGCCGAAGCTGACCGGCACCGCGATCAGCATCGAGATCAGCGCGGTGACGAGCGTTCCGTAGATCGGCACGAGCGCGCCGAACTTGTGGTTGACCGCATCCCACTCGGTCGACCAGAGGAAGCTGAAGCCGAACGTCGAGAACGCCTCGCGTCCGCCCCAGAGCATCGAAAGCGCGGCGCCCGTGAGCGTGAGCAGCACGAACATGCCGGCCGCTGCGACGATCCAGCGGAACAGGCCGTCGGCACGCGCGTCGCGCGCATTGCGGCGCTTCGCGTCGACGACGGAGGAGGGGATCGCGATTGCGGCGGTATCGGCGGCCATGTGCTCGAGATCGAACGCTGGAAACGAAATCCCCTCTCCCGCTTGCGGGAGAGGGTTGGGTGAGGGCAGCTCTGGAACGGCGTTCCGAGGTTGCCCTCATCCGCCTTCGGCACCTTCTCCCGCAAGGCGGGAGAAGGGAAAAGCGCCGATCACATCTTGATTTCGGACTTCCAGTACGCCTCGATCTGCGAGGTCAGTTCCTTCGGCAGCGGCACGTAATCGAGCTCTTCGGCCTGCTTGCCGCCTTCGGCATACGCCCACTTGAAGAAATCGAGCGCGGCCTTCGTGCGCGCGGCGTCCTTGGGCTGCTTGTAGATGAGGATGAAGTTCGTCGCGGCGATCGGCCAGGAGTTCTCGCCCGGCGCGTTCGTGATGACGAGGAAGAAGTCCTTCGAGTTCTTCCAGTCGGCGCTCGCAGCGGCGGCCTGGAAGCTCTCCATGCTCGGCTGCACGAACTTGCCGGCGCTGTTCTGCACCGACGCGAACGCCATCTTGTTCTGCAGCGCATAGGCGAGCTCGACGTAGCCGATCGAGCCCTTGATCTGGTTCACGTACGCGGCGACGCCTTCGTTGCCCTTGCCGCCGACGCCGACCGGCCACTGCACCGACGTGCCTTCGCCGACCTTTTCCTTCCACTCCGGCGAGACCTTCGAGAGGTAGTTGACCCAGTTGAACGTCGTGCCCGAGCCATCCGAGCGGTGCACGACCGTGATGTTCGCGTCCGGGAGCTTGACGTCCGGGTTGATCTGCGCGATCGCCTTGTCGTTCCACTTGGTGATCTTGCCGAGGTAGATGTCGGCGAGGAGGGGACCGGTGAAGCGGAGCTTGCCCGGCGTCAGGCCCTCGATGTTCGCGACCGGCACGACGCCGCCGATCACGGACGGGAACTGCGCCAGATGCGCCTCGTCGAGCTCCTTGGGATCGAGCGGCTTGTCCGACGAGCCGAAGTCGACGGTGCCGGCCTTGATCTGCGCGATGCCGCCGCCGGAGCCGATCGACTGGTAGTTGATCTTGTTGCCGGTCTTGTTGTTGTACGTGTCCGACCACTTGGAGAGGATCGGGTAGATGAACGTCGCGCCGGCGCCGGTGATGTCGGCGGCCTGCGCCATGCCGGCGGTACCGATGAGCGCGGCGAGACCGACGCCGATGAGGCGAGTCTTGATCGAAGTAAACACGGGAGGCTCCTCGAGCGAGTGGGAAAAATCGCGGGCGGCCGATGCCGTCCCCGGGCCGTTTTTTAGGCCCGCGAGGTTTCAGAACGATGAGTGATTTGTTTCGCAGAGATGACAGAACCGGCGCCGCGACACGCCGATGTGACCGTTCCACAAGGCAAAACAGCGAGATAGGTCACGTCCTTGAGCCGCTTTCACGTGACCGTAATCTTGAAGCCGGGCGCGATTTCGCCCGCTCGGTCAGTCGTCGCTGATCGTCGGCGGGCCGTTTCCGGCGGTCTTTTCGTACTTGCCCTTGCCGACCTTCCGGTATTGCGTGAAGCCGTGCTTGGCGAGGTGTCCTTCGCGCAGCACGTGCGACTGGCCGGCGACAACCTGCGGCGCATTGATCACGCGTTCGAGCGGGGCGCCGCAGTCCGGGCATGCGGTGAGCGGCGGATCGGAGAGCTTCTGCAGGCGCTCGATGCCGCTGCGGCAGGTCGCACAGCCGGCGCTCTTGGGCATGTATTCGTAGATCGGCATGCATGCAAGATGCGCCCGCGGCGCGCTGCGATCAAGTCGGGAGCGCCGTGTACGCCTTGATCTGACGGTTGCGCCAGAGCTCGTTCATCTCCCTCCAGCGGTTCACGACGCTGCAGAAGAGCTCGGCCGTGCGCTCGGCGTCGTAGACCGCCGCGTGCGCCTCGCGGCTGTCCCAGCGCTGTCCCGATGCCTCGACGGCGCGGCTCAGCACGGTCTGGCCGTAGGCGAGGCCGCCGAGCGTCACGGTGTCGAAGCAGCTGAACGGGTGGAACGGGCTCTTCTTGTGCTGCGTGCGCCGGATCGCCGCGTTCAGCACCGCGACGTCGAACGCGGCGTTGTGCCCGACCAGGATCGCGCGCTGGCAGCCGGCATCGCGCACGGCCCGGCGAACCGGCCCGAAGATGTGGTCGAGCGCCTGCCGTTCCGGCAGCGCGGCGCGAAACGGGTGGTGGGGGTCGATGCCGGTGATCTCCATCGAGCGCGGATCGAGCTCGGAGCCTTCGAACGGCTGCACGTGCGTCGAAACGACGGGCTCGGGATGGATCATCCCTTCCTCGTCCATGCGCACGACGACGGCCGCGATCTCGAGCAGCGCATGGCGCTCGACGTCGAAGCCGCCGGTCTCGACATCGACGATGACGGGCAGGAAGCCGCGGAAGCGCTCGGCGATGCGGGGGGGCGTGGACATGTCGCTCATCGCGCGAGCATATCAAGCACGGTCGTGCGGGGCATGCGTAGGCGGGAGCGCGCGTTCGCCTGCGGCGCGCGCCTGCATGAACCGGCCGCGCAAAGAAAAAGAGGCGGGGTTTCCCCCGCCTCTGCAAGTGCTTCAGGTTCCGGTGCGATTACGGGATGTTGATCGCCGCGCCGGAGTTGTCATACCAGTATTCGACGATGGTCGCCGGATAACCCGTTCCGGCCGTCGTCGTGAACTTCGCGTAGCCGTAGTTGACCGTGCTCGTGTTCGCGTTGATGAACGAGAATCCGAGGAAGCCGGTCGTGTTGCCGCCGACGAAGTTCGCCGAGTTGCTGGTGCCGAACGTCGAAGCCGGACCGATCGTGGCGCCCGAGTTCAGGATGAGGCACGAGGTCCCATCCGATACGCAGTTGCCGCTGTTGTCGCTCGGCCAGAAGAACGTCAGCGTCGAGCTGTACGGATTGAAGTCGTAACCGCCCGAACCATCGCACGGACCGCCGCTCGACGAGCACCAGTCGCCCGTCAGCCAGTTGATGTAGAGACCCGTGAAGTCCGGATTCACCGCCAGGTTGATGGGGCCGCTGTCGATGACCGAACCGCCGCCGCCCGTACCGACCGTAACGTTGATCGGCGTGGCAACCGTGCGGTTGGCCGGATCGTTGCTCGTCGCGCAGACCGTGCCGGAGAGCACGTCGCCATCGGACGCGCCCGTACCGTCGAGCGACGCCGTGATCGGCGTGGAATCGCCGGGTGCCGTCGTGCCGGTGAGCGGGCTGAGCGAGAGCCATGGCAGATCCTGCGGCTGTGCGCACGGACCACCCGCGGTCTCGATGCCCATGCCGTCGAGCTCGGCGAAGCCGCCGGTGACCTGGCCGATGAGGCTCGTCGTGCCGTCGGTGGTGTCGACCGTGTACATGAAGTCGCCGAACAGATCGAGGTTGAACGCGGCGTAGTACAGGATGTCCGTCGACAGGTCGAAGGTCATTTCCTGCGCATAGTTCGCGTTGAAGCCGATGCTGCCGATCAGCGAATCGGTCGCGTTGGTCTTGTCGACCGCATACAGCGCGTCGTTGACGATGTCGACCGAGTACATCTGGCCGGCCGAGTCGATCGCGATCGACACCGAGCAGCCCTCGTTCGTCATCGTGCCGACCTCGGTCACCGCACCGGTGTTGATGTCGACGGTGTAGAGGTGCGAGCCCGACGGACAACCCGCGACCGCGTACATCGTGCCGGTCGTCGTGTCATACGCCATGCCGTTCCAGCCAAGGCCGCCGCTGTTCGCGTTGCCGATCGTGGTCACGGCACCCGTCGTCGTGTCGACCGACGCGAACGTATCCGGATTGGCGCCGAAGCTGCCCGAGATGACGTACAACTTCGAGAAGTCGCCGTCGACGAACGCACCGCCGGTCCACGGCGTGCCGTCGGTCGCAGCGACCGTGTTCACCGTTCCGGGGTTGAGCGCGTCGAGCTTGACGAACTGGTTGTTGTAGATGTCGGCCGCGAACATCGGCACCGTGCCGTTGACATGGCCCGGGATGCTGAGCGGGTGGTGCGGCTTCGTGTCCGGATGACGCAGACCCAGCGGAACGGGACGCGACGTGGTGAGCGACGGATCGCCCATCGGCATCGCAAAGCGCGTGCCCGGCGGCGGGAAGTGCAGATTCGCAGGGCCGGCTTCGGTCAGCGACCAGTTGAGATCGCGGTTGCCGGTGTTGGCGATCGGGAACTGGATCGAGTTCGTCCCGCCTGCCGGTACCGTGCCCGTGATCGGCGCGCCGTTGTTGACGACGATCGTCGGCTGGCCGACGTTGACCGTGACCGACTCGGTGCCGGTGAAGACCTGCGGGTTCGTCGGGGTCCAGAGGATGCCCGAGTTGTTCGTCACCGAAGCTTCGAACGCCGAGAACTGGTTGTACAGCGTCGGATCGTTCTGCAGGCCAATCGTCGCGCAGACACCGCCGTTGCACACGTCGGGATCGCCCGACGAGTTGTTGGCACCGGTGTAATCCACGTCGGCGTACTCGAACTGCAGCGTGCCGTCGGCTTCGTTGAAGATCACTTCGAACGTTGCCGAATCGGTGTTGCCGGAGTAGTGAGTGCGCTGGTACCACTCGACGATGAACTGACGGTTCGGCGAGGTGCCGCGGATATCCGTGTACACGTTGCCCGAAGAGCTGTCGAAGTCGTCCCACAGCGGCATGATCGCCGGCGCGGTGAACGAGGTCGTCGGCAGCGAGACGTTCGTATAGAGACCGAACGTCGGGCAGTTCGTCGTGTTGAACAGGATGAAGCCGTTGTTGTCGACGCAGAGGTTGTTGTTCGACGTGCCGTAGTAATTGAACGAGAACGGCATCGTGACCGCGATCGCCTCGTCATCGCCGTTGCCGAGCGCAGTGCCCGTGCCGGAGATGTCGACGAAGTTGCTGCCGCCCGGACAGGGCAGCGGCGTGCCGTCGAAGCCGTCCGCGAAGATGCGATCGGCGCAACCGCCGCCGCCGCCGGTCTCGACCGTCGGCGCGTAGCCCGGCGGAACGTCCTGCGCCGTCCACGTCGAGTTCCACGTGTTGGTCGCGCTGACTGTCTCGATGTGGTTGTACTGGAACGTGCCGCCGTCCGGAACCGCCTGGTTCAACAGCGTGAATAGCGTGCCGTCGACGTTGTTCTGCAGCGTGTGGTAGTTCAGCGTGACGCCGGTGTTGTTCGTGATCGTGTAGCAGAAGTTCAGCTGATCGCCGTTCGTCGCATCGATCGTGTCGGCGGTGCCGCACGCGCCCGCCGAGAGGTCGGTACCGACCGTCGAGACGAGGCAGAGCTGACCCGCACCGCACGTGCCGCCGCCCGTGCCTACCGCGCCGACGACCTGGAACAGCGCCGTGACGAGGCCGCTACCGGCGCCGCAGCTTGCGTTGTCGGTCCACGTCGTGCAGCCGAGGCCGAAGCCGTCGCCCGGATTTTCCCAGGCAAGGTCGGCGCCGGGTGTCGGCGAACGCGAATCGGCCATCCAGAACACCTGGCCGCCGACCGCGAAGTCGAGCTCGGCGACTTCCGAGAACCAGTAGGTTCCGGGATCGAGATGGCACGTGCTCGGCAGTGCGACGCTGACGCTCGAGAGCGAGCCGTCGAGGACGCCCGGGATCGCGTTGTAGCTGCAGACCGTCGAGGCGCCGGGCAGGCCGCCCGCGTCCGGATAGACGTTGATGGTCCAGTTCGCGAGCGTCGGATCGCCCGTGCCGAGAATCTGGAAATTGAATGCACTGACATCCCAGCCGTTGGCATCCGAGACGACGAAGTCGTCGGCGCCAGCCGAATCGAACGCATCGTAGGAGGATTCGAAGTTCTGGGACGGGAAACCGATTTCTGCAGTGCCCGACTGGTCATACAGAACGGTGCTGCCACTCGGGCTCGAATGATTCGGGTACTTGAAGTGGGCGGTTTGGTGGACGGGCCCGGAGGCTTTCTGCGGGTGCTTACCTTTGACGGCCGCATCGGCATTCGTCGCGGTGACGAACGCTTGTGTTGACAGGGCCGCCGCAATACCAATTGCTATTGTGCTCTTGCGCATGAGCGTCACTACTCCCCATGAGTTGGTGATGGGCGGTACAGCGCGGGGAACGTAACAGAGTGCGAACAAGATTTGCAACGACTTTTGAACCTCTTTCGACACCCGTTGTCGCGCCCGGTTTCAAGCGCTGCGAACATGTACGAGCCGGGTGCCGCGAGACTGCTTTCGATACCGCAGTGCACCACGGGGCGAATACGCTGTCGTTGCGCCAAAACCGGCGCAAAAAAGCCCATCGAATCGCTCGAATCCGAGCCGGCGCGCAGCATCGGGAATCGCGCGCGCGACAGAACGCGCGCCGTCGTGAACTCTGAATTGCCTGAACGTCTAATCGAAACGCTTCATGAAGCTCCACGCGATGCTTCATGCAACTTCTAGTTGCGTTTCATGAGGCATCCAGTGCGCGACGCAACGGATCGAGCAGCGCGCCATAGTGATCGGCTCGGCGGGTATCCCGCCGGAGGGGCTCGCGGACCTGCGCGGCGCTCGCCGTCCGCACGCTGCGGGCGCTCCGGTGAAACTCGAGGCAGCCCGCGTCGAAGTCGAGGCCGCAGAAGTCGAGA
>CALFNI010000313.1 GCA_937902695.1 uncultured Rhodanobacteraceae bacterium | reverse complement strand
AGCATGGTGTTGCATGCGATCAGCGCCACGGCCGCGGCGGGCCCGCCGGCCGCACTGCGCCGCCCGAAAGCGAGCATGACGGCGAACAGCAGCAGCGCGAGGAACGGCAGCGACGGCGTCGTCATCAGCGCCGCATGGCTCCGACGGCCACGCCGACCGCCGGCGCACTTGCCGACGATCATGCCAAGCGCGTGCATCCGGGTGCGCTGCAGATCGAAGTTGGCGACGAGCATGACGGTCGCGACCATCACCGGCAGCGCGTCGGCGAGACCGAACAGCAGATAGAACAGCATCAGCGGCACGACGACCGCGGTCGACACCGCCGCGATCGCGAACGGCGAGGCATCGGCCATCGGCCTCGCCGTCGCGGGTCTGGGCTCGGGCGCGCAAGGCCACGCCACGTAGACCGCGGCGATCGCCAGCACGGCCAGCGCAATGCCGCGGATCAGCGCGACCGGCAGGATTCCGGCGCCGACCGGAGCGATCATCACGACGACCGGAATCGTTCCGAGACAGATCAGCAGCAGCATCGCCGGAAGGCGCATGCGTCCGCTCGCCATGACGTGGAAGGCGAGGAACATGCAAAGCGAAATCAGGCCGAACAGCACGATCGGCGTGCCGCGCAGCAGCGCCGCGAGCGCGAACGCGAACAAGGCCGCACCCGCCATCGTGACGACCAGCGCCACCGACATCCTGAGCGGCGGTCGTATCGGCAGATTTGCAAGCAGTACGGCAACCAGCGCCGGCGCCATGAACGTCGGCGCCCATCGCAGCCATTCGCTGAGCACGAATGCCGCGGTGACCGCGACGGCGAACCGCAGCGTCGCGTGCAACGCGCGCTCGTCGTGCGCATCGATGTGCGGGCGGGCCCGTTCGGCGCTCATTGCAGGTAGCTCAGCAAGGCGACGATTCCGATCCAAAGCCGCGCCAGCGGATTCATCAGCGAGCTCTCGCGCGTCAGCACGACGACGTTGGCTTGCGCGCCGCTCCGCCCCGGCGGCGGTGTTCCGGCCGCTCCGCTCGACGCATCCAGCACGACACGTACCGGGAATCGTTGCGGCTCGCGCAGCCAGCCCCGTGGCGCATCGAGCGTCGGCAACTGTCCGGTCGGAGCCTCGCCGCCTTGCGCGATGCCCCAGCCGACGCTCTCCACGTGCGCCGGAAAGACGCTGCCCGGACGATCGTCGAACACGACGTACGCGCGATTTCCGGCCGCGATGTTGCCGAGCTGGTTCTCGCGCATCGCCGCCATGACCCAGCGCGGACCCGCGGCGATGAAGCTCAACACGGGCTGGCCGCGACTCGCGAACTGCCCCGGCGAGAGCCGCAGATTCGTGACCGCGCCGTCCGCCGGTGCCATGATCGTGCTGCGGGCGAGATCGAGCCGCGCCTGCTCGACTGCCGTTTGCGCCTGGCGCACCTGCGCGTTGCCGTCGCCGGCCTCGCCCATGCGGATCCGCGCGCGTTGCGCCTCCGCTTCGGCGCGCGTGATGTCGGCGCGCGTCTTGGCGATGTCCGCGCGCGCGCGGATCGCCGAGGTCTCCGACAACGCCTTCTTGGCCGAGAGGTCCAGCACGATCTTGCCGAGCTGCTCGCTCGCGGCAAGATCGACATGCTGACGCCTGAGCTGCGCGTCCGCGACACGCACGTCCGCGGCCGAGGCCTCGGCGGTTTGCGTGGCGACGGCGAGGTTGGCTTTCGCCGCGCGCAACGCGATCTCGAACGGTGCGGGGTCGATGCGGAACAGCACCTGCCCTTTCTTCACCTCGCGGTTGTCCGGCACGTCCACCGAAATCACGGGTCCACTGACCTCGGGCGCGATCTGCACGAGAAACGTATCGACGGTCGCCTGCGCGGTATACGGCGTGATGCGGTCGGCAAAGAGGTGGTAGACGAAGAGTGCCAGCAGCACGCCGATCGTGACGCGCACGATCCTGCGCACGCGTCGCGCAGCTGCGTCAGCCGGTGCCGGCCGCTGGGCAGCCTCTGCAGGCTGCACACCGGAGGCTGCGCGGGATGCGTCGTGATCGGCGGGCGGCGCGTCTGGCATGTCCTTTCTCGTCGTTTCCGTCACGGGTGTGACACATCCGCCATGCGTGTCGCCCCGGCACCACCGGGAGGCGCGTGCTCCTGCGACACGGGGAACGGCGCGACCTCGCCGATCCAGTCGCCGCCGAGCGCGCGGTACAGATCGACGAGCGCGCGGTAGCCGTCGCCGCGCGCGGCGCTCAACGA
Source organism: uncultured Rhodanobacteraceae bacterium (assembly GCA_937902695.1). GTDB lineage: Bacteria > Pseudomonadota > Gammaproteobacteria > Xanthomonadales > Rhodanobacteraceae > Dokdonella_A. The sequence continues at coordinate 1,980 of CALFNI010000313.1, read as the reverse complement.
CAGTTCCGACGAGAACAGGCTGCGTTCGGTATCGAGCACGTCGAGATAGTCGGCGTAGCCGTTGTCGTATCTCTCGCGCGAGAGATCCACGGCGCGCCGCAGCGCGACGACCTGGCGCTCGAGCGATGCGATGAGCGCACGCCGGGTCTGGATCGCGATCAGCGCATCGTCGACATCGCGAAACGCGTTCTGGATCGTCTGCAGATACGCTTCGAGCGCCTGCTCGCGGCGCGCTTCCGCCTGGCGGTTCGTCGCGTCGATGGCGCCACCCGCGAAGAGAGGCCCGAGCAGCCGGCCCGCGAACGACCAGCTGCGTGCCGGGCCGCTGAAGAGGTCGTCGAGCTCGCGGCTGGCGCTGCCGCCGGAAGCCGTGAGCGAAAGCGTCGGGAAATACAGCGCGCGCGCCGCGCCGATCAACGCATTCGCCGCGACCAGCTGCTGCTCCGAGTCGATGATGTCGGGCCGCCGCGCAATCAATGCGGAAGGAAGGCCGGCGGGCCCCGGCGGCGTCGCGAGCTTCTCGAGCGTCCGCCCGCGCCGTATCGGCCCGGGATTCCGGCCGATCAGCAGGCACAAGGCGTGCTCCTGCTGCGCGAGCGCACGTCGCAGGTCGGGGATCGCGCTCGCGGCGGTTTCGTACTCGGCCGTGACCTGCATCATCTCGAACTCTGATACCGCGCCGCCCTCGAGCCGCGTGCGGAACAGTGCGACGTTGCGTTGGCGCCCTTCGAGGGTCGCCTCCGCGATCTCGAGACTGCGATCGAGATCGAGCAGCGAGACATAGCCCGAGATGACGGCCGAAACCAGCGTCAACGCGACGCCAAGACGTGCCTGCCGGGTGCCCAGGAGATTCGCGCGCGCCGCTTCGTCCTCGCGCCGGAGCCGTCCCCACAGGTCGACTTCCCAGCTCGCCGAAAGCAGCGTCGAGTAATTGCCGCCGGTCGCACCGAATGCGCGCTGGCGACCGGCGCCGGCACCGTAGCCGACTTGCGGAAGCGTCCGGGAGTGCGTCGCGGCGAGCGTTGCGGCGAACTCGTCGACGCGTGCCGTTGCGATGCGCAAATCGTGGTTCGCCGCGAGACCTTCGTCGATCAGCGCATCGAGCTCGGGGTCATCGAACGCCTTCCACCAATCGGGTAGCGCGGCGAGGGCGTCATCCGGCACCGCGGAGCCGGCGAAGCGGTAGGCATCGGGCGTATCGACCGGCGGGCGCACGTAGTCGGGACCCAGCGTGCATCCGGCGCCGGCGAACGCGAGCGCCGACGCCATGCACGCGCCGAGTGCGCGCAACCGTGCCTTCCGAGTTGCCGGCGTGCCGGTCCTGAGCTCAGGGCGTGCCGGAGAACGCGCCACAGGCCGCGTCTCGGACGGCACGAATCGGTGCCTTGAACGTTCCGCGCTCGCGACGTGCACTTAGAGCCCCGGGGCACCTGTGGAACAGCATCGAGTATCGCCGCGCGCGGACGACGTCGGACGCCGCGCTAGCCTAGCAAAGCGTGCCAGGCGCATGATCCGTAATACTACTTACCCGGGTGCTTCGGACACGCCGGCGCGCAAGCGCAGCGGCCTTCGCAGCGCGCGCGACCCGAGCCCGCTTCGGTGACGTTCGGCGGTGCTCAGGTCAGGATGCCGGTCAGCGCCGGTACCCAGCACGCATTCGCGATCAGCGCGAACCCGGACCTGGTCGGATGGATCTCGTTCTGCCACTGCCGCCTGGACGTCAGCGTGCCGCGCGAGTCGACGACGCGCACGTTCGCGTTCTGCGATGCAAACGCCTGCAGCGCGGCCGCGAACTGATCGAGCAGCCAGCTGGTGACGATGCGCTGCCGGCCGGGATCGGTGAGCCCGACCGCGTCGAGCGCCGGCTTCGCCCACGGCCCGACCGTGACCGGGCCGAGCGTGAACGGATCGCCGCTCGGGTAGATGTAGTCGTACGTGTGCACGAAGACGATCGTGCCCGGCGAGTACATGTTCCGGTAC
>CALFNI010000312.1 GCA_937902695.1 uncultured Rhodanobacteraceae bacterium | reverse complement strand
ACAGGATGTTCGTCGGGATCAGGAGCGTTGCGTAGACGATCAGCGGCCCGATCAGGTTCGGGAGGATCTCCTGCCAGAGAATGCGGAAGTTGCTCGCGCCGGCCGCGCGTGCCGACTCCACGAACTCTTTCTCGCGGAGCGAGAGCGTGTAGCCGCGCACGATGCGAGCGACGTACGACCAGGAGAAGAACGCGATCACGACGATCAGCATCACCTTGGGCGCAAGATCGAAGCCGAACCACAGGATGAACAACGGCGCGAGCGCGACCTTCGGTACCGTCTGGAACAGCACGACCAGCGGATACAGCGCTCGACCGAACCGCGCGAAGCGCGCGATCACCAATGCCACTGCGGCGCCGATGACGGCCGAAAGGACGAAGCCATAGAGCACTTCCATCGCCGTCACGTAGGCGGCGTTGCTCAAGTCCCGCTGGTGCTGGATCAGCACGGCGACGATCGCCGTCGGGGGCGGCAACACGAACTCGGGGAGCTTCAAGAGGCGCGACGCGGCCTCCCACAACACGAGCACCGCGATGAACAGACCCAGTGCAGGCACGAACGCCGACGCTGGCCCACGCACATCGACGCTCGAGCCGCCGCGGGTTTCCGCAGTCGACGCGGTGGCTGCGCCGTTTTCGTCGATACCCGCCATCATGCGGCCGCCGCGTGGCGGTGCCCTTCCTTCAGCAGCCGCCGCAGGCGCGCCGTCGCGCGCGCGAATTCCGGCGCCGCATAGCTGCCCTCGTTGCGCGGATACGGCAGGTCGATCGTCATCGCCTCGATGATCGAGGCCGGATTCGACGCCATCACGTGCACTTCGCGCGACAGGAATGCCGCTTCGTCGATCGAGTGCGTGACCAGGACGATGGTCTTCCCGGTGCGTTCCCAGATTTCCAGCAGGAACTCGCTCATCTCTTCGCGCGTGATCGCGTCGAGCGCGCCGAATGGCTCGTCCATCAGCAGCACTTCGGGATCGAGCGCCAGTGCGCGCGCGATCGACACCCGCTGGCGCATGCCGCCCGACAGCTGCGCCGGGCGCTTCTGCGCGGCGTGCTCGAGGCCGACCAGCCGCAGCATCTCGGTCGCGCGCTGGTGGATCTCGTCCTTGCTGCGCCCGACATGCGCGACTTCCATCAGCATCGCGACGTTGGCGAGCGCATTCTTCCACGGCAGCAGCGTCGATTCCTGGAACACGATGCCGATCCTGCGCTGGCGTACCGCTTCGATCGGCGTGACGCCGGCCACCGAGACTTCGCCGGCACTCGGCGGCAACAGCCCGGCCAGCACCTTGAGCAGCGTGCTCTTGCCGCAGCCCGACGGCCCGATCAGCGACACGAAGCCGCCCTTCGGCACCGACAGGCTGACGTCGTGCAGCACGCGATTCACCCGCCCGGCGACCATGAAGTCGACGCACACGCCGCGCGCGAGGATATGCGCGGGCGCCGGTGAAAGCGTGCTGGACAGTGCGCTCATCGCGCTCGCCTCGTCGCGCACCGGTCAGCCGGTGGCGGTGGCTTTCTGGAACGCCGGGCGGCTCTGCAGCGCCTCGATCCAGCCGGCGATCTTGGGCAACGGCGCGAGGCCGAGCGGAAAGCCGATGCAGCGCTTGACGATCGGACCGAGCGCGATGTCGGCGAGCGAGAACTGCGCGCCCGCCACCCACTTGGTCGCGGCGAGCTGGCCTTCGAGCAACTTGAGCTCGTTGCCGAGATTGGTCGCCGTATCGGCGGCACGGTCGGCCTCGGCCTTTTTCGCGTCGCGGAAACCGGCGAGGTACGCCGGATTGAGCTCGGCAAGCGTCCAGTCCATCCACCGATCGACCGCCGATCGTTGCGCGGGATCGGCCGGATAGAGGGCGCTGCCCGTCTTGTTCGCGAGGTAGCGCAGGATGCTGTTCGACTGCCAGACCACGGTGTGGCCATCGACCAGCGTCGGCACTTTCTTCATCGGATTCATCGCGGCGTACTCGGCGGTCGTCGTGTTCTCGAACTGCTTGCCGTAGTCCTTGCGCTCGTAGGGCAGCCCGAGCTCCTCGAGCATGAAAATCACTTTCTGGACATTGCCGGATGTCGCCCGGCCCAATAGTTCAATCATCGGTTTCCTCGTATGCGTCGTGCGGGTTGAGCGGGTTGAATGTCGAACGGGGCGATGCGCGATGCCAGCGCGGCAACGGCGTCAAATTGGCTTGTAGGCGATGCATTCGATCTCGATCTTGGTGTCGATGACCGCGCGCGCTTCGAGTGTAGAGCGCGCGATGCGTCCCTCGGGAAAGAATTCCTTGAACACGCCGTTGTAGCGGCCGAAGTCGCGAGCGTCCTCGAGAAAGGTCGTGACCTTGACCACGTCGGAAAGCTCGCAGCCCGCCTCGGCGAGCACGCGCTTGACCGCTTCGAGCGTCGCGCGCGTCTGTTCCTCGATCGTGCCGGCCACCATGTTGCCGTTCGCGTCCTTGGCGACCTGTCCCGACACGTAGACGAAGTCGCCCGCACGCACCGCGGGATGGAACGGCAGGTTCGGGTTCTTCTTGCCGTAGACCTGGATCTTGGACTGGCTCATGTGGGGCGGTTCCGGTGAAGTCGGATCATCCGACGGAACTCTCGATGATGCTGAGTCCGCGCTGGCGATCGATCAGGTAGATGAGGCCGTTGGGATCGACGGTGACATCGTTCGACGAAACCATTTCGTAGCCTTCGGGCACGTCGGGCTCGTGGAAGCCGACTTCCTTCGGCGCGAAGGGATCGGACACGTCGACCAGCCGCATGCCGCGCGCGAACCACGCGAAGGGAATGACCGTGCCGTGAAAGCGCTCCGACGGCTGGTGGCAGCCCATCATCGCCGGCTGCGGTGAGCCGTCCGTATCGACGCCGGACACCTGGAACGTCGCTATGGGCGTCGGCTGCCGCTCGAACGTGATGTCGTAGACCCAGGCGAACGCGGGCGCCGAAGGCCGGAGCTTCGCGACGTCCTCGTCGGCGACCAGCATGATGTCACGCCCCTTCAGCTTCGCGGGCATGCGCAGCGCGGTGTGCGTCGGATGCGGATCGGCCGGCCCGGTGTTGACGGCGGACACGAGCTTCGGCTTGCTCATGTCGTCGATGTCGAGGATGAAGAACCCGTGATGCCAATAGGACACGTAGAGCCGGTTGCCATGGCGCAGCGGATGATGGCATCGCGGCTTGACATAGTTGTCCCACGGATACTGCTCGCCGCCGGCGACATGCTGGCCCGGAATCCACCAGCGCCCCACCTCCTCGGGCGCCTCCGGCCTCGCGAGGTCGAGGATCATCATGATGTTGCCGACGTAGCCGTCCGCGGTCGGCGAGATGTACGCGTAGCGACCGTCGAAATCGTAGCGATGCACGCCGCCGCCTTCGCCGCTCACCCGCCACTTGTGGACGAGCTTCGGCCGCGACGGTGTGGAAACATCGAAGATACCGAGGCCGCCGCCGAACTCCGGCGCGCCGTCGCGGAATTTTTCGTAGTTGATCACCATCAGGTCGTTGGCGACCCGCACCTTGTGCGAGTGCCAGCCCATCGGCACGTCGAGCTTCGCCAGCAGCTTCGGATGTTTCGGGTCGGCGACGTCGTAGATCGACGTGCCGTCCGGCGGCCGCATGTGCGAGACGTACAGGATGTTCTTGTCCCACCACACCTGGCCGCCTCCGGGGCAGTCGATGTGGCTGACGAGCTTGGTGTTCGACGCGCGCGCCATCCGGCTCGATCCTTACAGCAGCTTCACGACGTCGCCCGAGGCCGTACGCCCGTAGCGGGTCAGCAATCCGAACGCCGCGAGCGCCGGTTCGTCGCTGGCGACGAACAGGATCAGCGGGTCGGTGCCGTCGTTGACGTATTCGGTCCACAAGCCGCCGGGAATCGCCACGGTGTCGAACGGTTCGAGCGCGAACCGCTTGCCGTCGACGAGCACGTGACCGCGACCCTCGAACGGCGCGACCAGCAGGCTTGCCGATTGCTTGATCGGCAGCGTCTTCTCGCCAGCACGCAGCATCTGCATGAAATACGTCATTGTCTTGTAGACCGGGCCACCTGACCGCGGATCGACGTACTCGATCAGCAGGCCCTCGTGCTGGTTCTCGGCGTAGTCGCGGTGCTTCTCGAGCAGCTCGCGCATCGCGTCGTAGCGATAGACGAACATCGGCGACGATCCGCCGACGCCGCGAAAATGATTGACGAAACGCGGGCGCAGCCCGCCGGCGCCGTAGACCCGCGCCGAATAATCGGTGGGAAAGCGCGCACCCTGTTTCGCCTTGGCGACGCCGGCTTCCTTGTAATCGTGGTCGAACGCCAGCGCGTTGAGGCTTTCGACCAGCGGATAGTCGAGCACCGACAGGTTGATCGCGGGCGCAGCACCGGTGTTGCCATGGTTGTGCCACGTGTCGCGCGGCGTCAGCACCATGTCACCCGGGCCGAACGTGATGTCCTCGCCTTCGACGCCGGTGAAATTCTGCGAGCCCGTCAGCCCGAAGCGAATCGCGCTGGCGGTATGGCGATGCGGCGGCACCAGCTCGTTCGGATCGTTGAGGCGATAGGCGGTGTACATCGTGCTCACGCTCGCGCGGCGCGGCGCGAGCCCCGGATTGACCAGCACCAGCGACCGGCGGTCGGTGTCTTGCGCGGTGATCAGTTCGGCCGAGCGATGCAGCAGCGATTCGAGGTCGTCCTTGTAGCTCCAGCGAAACGGCACCGGCTTGGGGCCATTCATCAACTGGCGGATCTCGTCGTGCTCGACGTCGGACTGCTTGGCCCAGAACGGAAACAGGCTTTTCGCGCTGATGTCGGCATACATCTCGCGCAGCGCGACATCCTTCGCGGCGCCCGATAGCGTCATTTCCCGGTGATTGCCCATGGATTTTGCCCGCCTGCTCGCACTCGACCTGGCGATAGTGCCCATCGACAGCGCATATGTCAACCACTCGCAACCAAATACCGTTTGGTTGTAACTCTGGTGTAAAGTACCGCCCTAGTGGGCACCATCCCAGTCTTACAGGGAGGCATCGCATGCGCAACCAGGTCCAACCAGATATCGGCAATTCGCCCGATTTGGGCGCACTCGTCAGCCAGTTGCGGCTGCGCCTCGCGGCCGGCAAGGGCTTGCCGGCGGAGCGCGCGATCGCCGAGGAATACGCGGTCAAGCGCCATCGCGTGCGCCAGGCGCTGGCGTTGTTGCGTGAGCAAGGCGATATCGATGCGACGCGGCGCAGCAGTGCGGCGGGCGGCGAGTCGCTGATCCGCTCGACCAATCCGCTCGAGGTCATCGAGTTGCGTCTCGCGCTCGAGCCGGCGCTCGCGCGACTCGCGGCCGTGCGCGCGTCGCCGCTCGAAATCGCACGCATCCTGCGCGCCGCCACGACACCCCCGGACATGCAGCGCAGCACCGCCGATCTCGCGTTCCACAAGCTGGTCGCCGCGGCGAGCGGCAACGGTCTCGCGGCCGATTTCTATTCGCTGCTGCGGAAGGTGGGCGCGGATTCGCGCGTGCGCGTGCAAAGCAACGCACCGGCGTGCCCCAATCGCCTCGCGCAGCGCGACGACGAGCATCACGCGCTCGCGGAAGCGATCGCGGCACGCGATCCGGAACGCGCCGAGGCGGCGATGCGTGCGCACCTCAACGCCGTGCACCGGATCATTCTCAACCGGTTGCTGGCCAGCGACGCCGCGTAGGCAACCGGTGCCGTTCAGCGTCCGTCGGACTGCAGCGTTTTCCGGGTCGCCATCAGCAGTCGGCCGCGCTCGCGCGCAAGGCGCGCTATTTCGTCGGATGCATAGTCGAACAGACCGCCGCGCGTCTTGAGGCCCAGCTTGCCTTCGGCGACCTTGCGCGAAATCGTCGACGAAACGCCGGCATCGTTGCACAGGTCCTTGTTGAGGTAGCTCGCGACGGCGGTGTAGATGTCGAGCCCCGCGACGTCGAGCAGGGCCATCGGGCCGACGACCGCCAGCTTGTAGCCGATCCCCCACTTGACGATCGTATCGATGGCCTCGGCCGATGCCACCCCTTCGTCGAGCAGGTGCAGCGCTTCGCGCATGATCGCGTAAAGAATGCGGTTCTCGACGAACCCGGGAACGTCGCGGTCGACGATCCCGGCGACCATCGCCATGCTTTCCACGATCGCAACGGTCGTGCCGACCGTCGAGGCGTCGGTCTGGTCGCCCTTGATCACTTCGATGACGGGAATCAGGTGCGGAGGATTCGACCAGTGCATGCCGACGATGCGACCCGGATTCTTCATTCCCGCCTGCAAGGCCGAAATGGGGATGCCGGAAGTGTCGGAGGCGAGGATCGCGTCCGGGCGCGCCCGCTCGCAAAGCTGCTGCAAGACCGTGCGCTTGACTTCAACACGTTCGGCAACGTTTTCGACGACGACGTCCGCATCGGCGATCGCGGCGTTGGCGTCGTGGGAAAGCGTCAGGCGCGCACGCGCCTCGGCGACGGCGGACTCGGTGATGAAACCGCCCGCCAGCAGCGAGGCGAATACGAAGTCAAGCGTGCCGCGGGCCTTTTCCAGCTGGCCGGCGTCGATGTCCGAAAGCGTCGTCGTGTAACCGTTGCGGGCAAACGTCGCGGCGATGCCCGGCCCCATGGTTCCCGATCCGACGATGACGACGTTGCTGATGTTCTCGACGCGCATTGGCTTCCTTGTTGACGTTCTGTTTTATCGGATTTCAAGCGTACATCCCGGGCTTCAGGCGAGCGGACGCGGATGCTCGACGCTCTTCGCGTTTTCACGCTCGAACCGGTCGCGCCTGCTGAGGCCCCTGGCCGTTGCCGGACCAATCAGGCGATAGTGGCGCGCGCGTTCGACGCGCCCGTGCGCCTGCCAGCAATTTCCTTCCGCGGTCACCCACTGATCGGTGCCGATCCGCCGCAAGTCGAACGGTAGCGAGTAGCTTCGCAGCGTCCGGCGGCCGGCGTTGTCGGCGTATTCGTGAAAGTACGACATGGCGAGCTCGCGCAGGCAGCAGTACACGGGATCGCGATGGCGCAAGGCGATGCCGTTCGACTTGGAAATCGCGCCCCATTGCCGTCCGCGGCGGAACAACGCCACGACGTGCGGATAGTCGCTCGACTCGCAGCCCAGGTGCATGAGCATCGGCGGCTCGCCATGGATCCAAAACGCGCACGCGGCGAGCATCGCCGCCTCCATGCAATGGGCACGGCGATTGGCGAGGACGCTTCGCACCGAGAGCAGCGTTTCGCCGCCGAGCTCGTGATTGGACGGCAACGCGTTGACGAACAGCTGGATCCGCTGCGGCGTGTCGAGGCGTCCGAGCGTCGCGAACTCGCTGCGGGTAAGGCCCAGGACTTCGCGACGGGCGCGGCGTGTCGGCATCGATTTCCCTCCCGGACCGCGCGCCCCAATGGCGACGGCGATTGAACGCGGGTCGCCACATTGTAGGGCGGCCCGGCCGAATTCCGCCATGGCAGCACGCACCCGCGTTGCGTGGGTTACATTCGTGCACTGGCCGGCCACCGATGACGTGATGTCGCGCCAGACCCGGAGCTCCTGGCGATGAGCGAATTCCGCGCGCTTTTGCTGACCGACGTGATCGACAGCACCCGGATTACCGAGGCTCTGGGCGAAGCCGCGATCGCCGCCCACTGGAGCGCTCACGACCGCGCCGCCCGCGACTTGCTGCGCATCTGGCGCGGCCGCGAGGTCGAACGCACCGATGGCTTGCTCGCGGTATTCGACGACGCTGCCGATGCGGCGTGTTTCGCCGTCGACTATCACCGCATGCTCGCAACGCTGGGCCTGCCCTTCAAGGCGCGCGCCGGGTTGCACGCGGGGCCGATCACGTTTCGCGAGCGTGGCGAAACCGACGTCGCGCGGGGCGCCCGGCGCTTCGAAGTCGATGGTCTCGCCGTCTCGATCGCGGCGCGGGTGATGGCGACTGCGTTGGGCGGGCAGACGCTGCTCACCGTCGATGCGCGGCAAGCGCTGGGCACGTGCGCGCTGCGTGTGCATTCGCATGGCCACTGGCGTCTCAAGGGTGTGCAGGACCCGGTCGAGCTGTTCGAGCTCGGCGACGAGCACACGGCGTTCGCGCCGCCACCCGACGCGGACAAGGCCTATCGTGTCGTCCGCGAACGCGACATCTGGCTGCCGGTGCGCGAGATCAGGCACAGCCTGCCGGCCGAACGGGACATGTTCGTCGGGCGCGGCGAGGCGCTGCAATCGCTCGCCCGAAATCTCGAGCGCGGCGCGCGACTCGTGTCGGTGCTGGGCATCGGCGGCACCGGCAAGACCCGGCTGGTCACCCATTTTGCGTGGGCATGGCTGGGCGAGTTTCCCGGCGGCGCATGGTTCTGCGATCTGTCGCAGGCGCGCAGCGTCGACGGCATCGTCGCCGCCGTCGCGCAAGCACTCGACGTTCCGCTCGGGAAATCGGATCCCGTCGTGCAATTGGGACATGCGATTGCAGGACGTGGCCGGTGCCTGGTCGTGCTGGA
>CALFNI010000311.1 GCA_937902695.1 uncultured Rhodanobacteraceae bacterium | reverse complement strand
CGAACCTGCGCTGCCCGATGCACGGCCGACTTGCGCGGATGTACGATGCGCGTCGTGCCCCTGAAACGGAAGTTCGCCATGTTCGCCCGAAGGATCGTCTGTTCCGCTTTCGTTCTTGGCGCGGCGCTGCTCGCCGCGTGCGGAAAGAGCGCGCCGCCGCCGACCGCCGCCGCGAAGGCACCGCCCGCCGCCGCGAGTGCGCAGGCTGCGAAGAGCCTCGACATGTATCACCAGCTGCTGCAGTCGAAATCGTACGAGCTCGCAGGTCCCATCGGGCAGGAGATCGTCGCGAATTATCCGAACAGCTCCGAAGCGAAGGACGTCAAGGAAACGCTGGCCGACACGCTCGCCAAGGCCGAGGCGATCACGACGCGCCGGCGCCTCGAAAAGCTCTGGATTTACCAGTCCGGCAAGGAATCGGGCGGCGACCAGACGACGGCGTCGATCTACAACAGCCAGCCCCTCGCCGATCACGTGCGGCTGATCCTGCGCCGTCATTCGCAATGGGGCCAGAGCGTCTATCTGTTCGGCAGCGGCAAGGGCTTCGAGTGCGGCAAGAGCTGCACGATCACGACGCGCTTCGACGACAGGGCGCCCGAAAAGCTGAAGGCGTATGCGCCCGACACCGGCGAGCCCGCGATCTTCATCGCCGACGATCGCGCGTTCATCGCGAAAATGGCCAAGGCCGACAAGATTGCGTTCGACGTGACGCCGAAGGGCAAGACGCCGGAGACGCTCGTCTACGAAGTCGGCGGCTACGCGTCGGACAAATTCGGCACGCCGCTTAAAAAGTGAGTTTCCGTGCGCGCGCGCCGCAGGATAACGCGGGCGTCATATCGCCTCGGGATCGTGCGATTCGAGCTTGAGGCTGCCGTCGGACAGTTCGTAGTGCCCCTTCGCGGTGACGCGAAGGGCGCGCCCGTCTGCGAGGACCACCGATTTCAGCTTCTCGATCGGCACGCCGTGCCCCGGATCGGCCGATTCGGCGTAGACGTGCACTTCGTACGTCGCGCCGTCGCTGCCGTGCGCGGGATAGACGTGCTTCAACACCAGCATGGCGCCGCCTCCGGCGGTTCGACACGCGAAGAATGCCGAGGGGCGGCTGAATGCCACGTTCGCGCGGCGGCGCAGCGGTCGCGCTCCTGCAATCGTCGCGTGATCGGCGCAGAATCGTGAAGGAATCCGGACGGATCGCCGGTCTACGTTCGTCCGGTCGCGCAAACGGCCGTCCACCGCTCCAACGCCCCCATTCGAAGAGGCCTCCGATGAAACGCTCGATCTCCGCATTGCTCGTAGTGCTGTTCGCCGCCCTGTTCGCGGTGCCGCTTTGTGCCGAAGAGCCCGCCGCCGCGTCGGCAGGCCCGACCGATGGGCAGGCCGCACCCGACTTCAAGCTCTAGGATCAGCACGGTAAGTGGCACACGCTCGCGGACCACAGCGGGAAGTGGGTCGTCCTGTATTTCTACCCGAAGGATTTAACGCCCGGCTGCACGAAAGAGGTCTGCACGTTCCGCGACGACGTCATCGCCCTCAAGAAGGCCGGCGCCGACGTGCTGGGCGTCAGCCTCGACGACGTGAAGTCGCATGCCGAGTTCGCCGAGAAGTACCACGTGCCGTTCCCGCTGCTTTCGGACAATCAGCAGGAAGCCGCCAAGGCGTATGGCGTGCTGACCTCGAAGATGGGCATGACCTATGCCAAGCGCGAGACGTTCCTGATCGATCCGCACGGCAAGATCGCCAAGCACTATCGCGACGTCGATCCCGAGAAGAACTCCAAGCAGGTGCTCGCCGATCTCGCGACGCTGTCCAAATCCGCCGGCTGAGCTTCGTACCCCTGCAGCCCTCTGCGTCATTCCCGCGAAATCGGGAATCCATCTGCTTTTTGCCGCGTTCCGAAACGCAAGGCAACGTGGATTCCCGCTTCCGCGGGAATGACGGCACGCGGGGACTGAGCCGCATGACGTTCGCATGAAAGTTTCGAGCTTCCCGCCGCAGGTCGGCGCCGGCTGCAAGGTGCTCGTGCTCGGCACGGTGCCGAGCCTGCGCTCGCTCGAGATGCGCCAGTCCTACGCGCACCAATACAACCTCTTCTGGCCCTTCATGGGCGCGCTCTACGACGCGGGCCCCGAGCTCCCCTACGCCGAGCGCATCGCGCGTCTGCACGCCGCCGGCGTCGGCATCTGGGACGTCCTCAAGCATTGCGTGCGCCCGGGTAGCCTCGACAGCAGCATCGACGTCGCCAGCGAGGTACCGAACGACATCCCGGGCCTGCTCGAAGCGCAGCCGACGATCCGCGCCATCGCGCTCAACGGCGGCAAGGCGCAGCAGGTGTTTGCGCGGCGCATCCTCCCGGCGATTCCGGCCGAACGTGGCGACGCGATCGCGATCCTCGCGCTCCCGTCGACAAGTCCTGCGAATGCGTCGATTCCGCGCGACGTCAAGCTCGACCGCTGGCGCGCGCTGCTCGACTTCGCCCCACCCGGGGCAGAGACTCGACGGCGTACGCAGAGCGGCGCGAGAATGCGAAAGCGCGCCTTGAAGTAGAGATCGGTTCAGCCTCGCGGACCGACACTGGCGGCGTTCACCAACCCAAGGGAGAGGTGTGCCATGAAACATCCATATCTGGTGGGAGCGGTTCTGGCTTCGGTGATGTCGATGGCGATGGGCCTGCCGCGCGCGGCAGTGGCGGAGACGGCCGATCTCGATTGCAAGCTCCGGTTATCGCTGACCGGCTGGTCGCTGATCTACAAGCACGCCGAGGGTTCGGGCGTCGTGACCTGCGCCAACGGCAAGTCGATGCCGGTCAAGGTCGAGGCGCACGGCGGCGGCATCACGGTCGGCAAGTCGCACATCGACAACGGCACCGGCAAGTTCACCGACGTGCACAAGATCGAAGACGTGCTCGGCACCTATGCCCAGGGCGATGCGAGCCTTGGCGCCGGCAAGTCCGGCACGGCGCAGGTGTTGACGAAGGGCACCGTCTCGCTCGCGCTCGCAGGTGCGGGCGAGGGCATCGACATCGGCGTCAGCGTCGGCGGCTTCTCGATCACGCCGGTCGAAAAGAAGAAGTAAGAAACGCGATTCCTGTTCGCGCGAAGGCCGCGGTCTCCGGAGCGCGGCCTTTCTTTTGCCCGTCGATCAGAACGCGCGCCCGAGCAGTGAAAAGAGCGCGAGCACGAGGCAGGCGAAGCCCAGACCCAGCTTGTACGGCGCGAGCCGCTCGGTCAGCCGCGACACCCTGCCCATGAAATCGCCGCCGCCGAAGATCGACCGCAGCAACGGCAGCGCGAGGATCAGCGACAGCGCGATCACGACGAGCGCGGTCAGCAGCATCACCAGCATCGCGCCGCCGGCGCCTTGCAGGGCACCGACCATCGAGATCCAGCGCAGCAGCAACAGGAGGCCCCAGACGAGGCCTGCGCCGCCGATCCAGCCTTCGAACTGCTCGATCGGCTGCAGATGGCTCGCCGTTTCGGGACGCTGCGCCTTCAGCCAGCCCGCGATGCCGAGGATGCCGAGCAATATCAGGAGCGCGAGCGTAATCAGCCACATCATGGAGTCCCCCCGGATTCGGATGCGGCGACATCTTAGCCGAACGGTCGGGGCGCGCGTCCGCGAAACGTTTCGGCACGCCGCGCGCCGCGATTGACGCGCGCGACGGCAACGGCGAAGCTGGCGCCGAGCCGATCCGGCCACCGGAAGGGGTGAACGCATGCGCGCGATCGTTCGCGGGTTTTTCGTGCTCGGCTTCCTGGTCGCAATGCTGCCGATGGCGCACGCGGCATCGACGACCGTCCGCGATCTCCCGCCCGGCCTCGAAGTGCCCGATGCGGCGAAGCCCGGCCCGGGCTTCGACGTCGACCGCGCGACCGATGCGTACCTCGCGCTCCTGACGCCCGAGCAGCGCGAGCTTTCGAACCGCTACTTCGAAGGCGGCTACTGGCTGCAGCTTTGGGGCGTCCTCTACGGCGTCCTCGTCGCGGCACTGCTGCTGTCGAGCGGGGCGTCGCAGCGCATGCGCGACTTCGGGCGGCGCGTCTCGCCGAGGCCCTGGCTGCAGACCCTCATCTACGCTTTTCTGTGGCTGCTCGCGATGTTCGTGCTGCTGCTGCCATTCTCGATCTACGAGGATTACTACCGCGAATGGCAATACGGCCTCGCGACGCAGGCGTTCGGCCCGTGGTTCGTCGATCAGCTGAAGGGGCTCATGGTCACGCTGATCGTGATGGCGCCGGTGATCACGCTCCTGTATGCGGCCGTGCGGCGCGCCGGAACGCGCTGGTGGGTCTGGGCCGGCGGCGGCGCATTCGTGTTCCTCGTGTTCGCGCTGATGCTGGGCCCGGTGTTCGTCGAGCCGCTCTTCAACGACTACAAGCCGCTCCGTGAGGGCGCCGTGCGGCAGGCGATCCTTTCGCTCGCGCGCGCGAACCGGATTCCGACCGACAACGTCGTCGAGTTCGACGCCTCGCGGCAGACGACGCGCATCAGCGCGAACGTGGCGGGCTTCCTCGGCACGACGCGCGTCGCGCTCAACGACAATCTCCTCAACAAGACGTCGCTGCCCGAGATCAAGGCCGTCATGGGCCACGAGATGGGGCACTACGTGTTGAACCATGGCCTTCGCCTGATCGTGTACCTGACGCTCGTCATCACGTTCGCGTTCTGGTTCGTGCATCGCGCGATGGACTGGGCCCTCGCACGCTGGGGCGCGCGCCTCGGGCTCGAAGGACGCGGTGACCCGGCGGCCCTGCCGCTTGCGCTCGCGATCTTCTCGGTCTTCCTGCTGCTGCTGACGCCGCTCACGAACTCGATCGTGCGCCAGGCCGAGGCCGAGGCCGACGCGTTCGGGCTCAACGCGGCCGCGGAGCCGCATGGCTTCGCGATGGCCGCGATGCGGCTCAGCACGTATCGCAAGCTGAAACCGGGCGCGCTCGAGGAAGTGATCTTCTACGACCACCCGAGCGGCTACGATCGCGTGCACGGCGCGATGGTGTGGTTCAAGGAGCACCAGTCCGTTCCGATTCCGGCGGCGGCGCCAACCGCCGCGCCTGCGCCGACGCAACCGTAACACTACCGATCGGCGCCGCCGGGCGGCTGCGCATGATCGTTTCGCACTCGCACGGACGAAGGAGACAACGACCATGAATCTCGGCAAGCGCCTCGGCGGTGAGTTCTTCGGCACGTTCTGGCTCGTGTTGGGCGGATGCGGCAGCGCGGTGCTCGCCGCCGGGTTCCCCGATCTCGGCATCGGCTTCGCCGGCGTCGCGTTCGCGTTCGGCCTCACCGTGCTGACGATGGCGTATGCGCTCGGGCCGGTCTCCGGCGGCCATTTCAATCCGGCGGTGTCCGCGGGCCTCGTCGCCGGCGGGCGATTCCCGATCGGCGAGCTCGTGCCGTACATCGTCGCGCAGGTCATCGGCGCGATCGTCGCGGCCGGCGTGCTCTATCTCATCGCGAGCGGCAAGCCCGGCTTCGATGCGTCCACCGGCTTCGCGTCGAACGGCTTCGGCGATCATTCGCCCGATCACTACTCGATGCAGGCCGCGCTCGTCTGCGAGATCGTCATGACGTTCTTCTTCGTCATGATCATCATGGGCGCAACGCACGGCCGCGCGCCGGTCGGCTTCGCGCCGATCGCGATCGGCCTCGCGCTGACGCTGATCCACCTGGTCAGCATCCCGGTCACGAACACGTCGGTCAATCCGGCGCGCTCGACCGGCGTCGCGATCTTCCAGGGCAGCTGGGCGCTTTCGCAGCTGTGGCTGTTCTGGATCGCGCCGATCATCGGCGGCGCGCTCGGCGGCTTCGTGTTCGACGTCCTCTTCGGAAGCGACGACCGGCCCGTGGTCGGCAACAAGGCATGACCCCATCCCCGTGACTTCCGGCACCGTGCCGCCCGTCACCCCGACGGGCGGCACGCGCGGCGTTTAAACCCGCGGCGCACGCTTCGCATCGAACGCGCAGGTTCGGTCGGAGGATTCCATGAAAGCGATGCTTCTCGCCGCCGCGCTCGCCGCGGCCGTCCCGGTGTCCGCGCTCGCGCACACGCATATCCACGATTGCGATCTTTCGAGCGACTACGCGCTCACGATCAAGCCGGATCGGCTGGTCTTCAGGCGCCACGCCGGCACGCCGGCCGAGATCGAGATTGCGAACGGCGCGCTCCGCGTCGACGGCGCCCCCGTCGCGACCAGCGCCGCGGATGCACAGCGCCTGCGCGACGCCGAGCGCGAAGTGCGCTCGCTCGTGCCCGAAGTCAAAGGCATCGCGCGCGACGCCGTCGCGATCGCGTTCGACGCGGTCGGCCAGGTCGCCGCCGCGTTCGCCCACGACGGCGCCGCCGCGCGCCGCAGCGCCGAGCACATCGCCGCGCTCGGCCGCGAGATCGATCGCAAGATCGGCGAAACCGACAGCTTCGACCACTGGGAAGACGCCGACATCGACCGGCTCGTCGGCAGCACCGTCGAGGCGGTCGTGCCGGAGATCGTCGGCAACGTGACGGCCGAGGCGCTGAAGGTCGCGTTCACCGGCGACGAAGCGGCGGCCGCCGAGCTCCAAGCGCGGGCCGACGGCATCGAGAAGAGCGTCGATCGCGCCGTCGAGAAGCAGGCGGCGCAGCTCGAAGCGCGGGCGATGGGCGTCTGCTCGCGGCTTCGCGCGCTCGATCGCGTGCAGTCGGATATGGATGTGCGGTTGCCGGACGGCAGCCGGCTGAATCTCGTTCGCGTCGACTGACGGCTCTTTCCCCCTCTCCCGCAAGCGGGAGAGGGGAGAAATGGTTGACTCAGGAATGTGCCGCGGTCTCGGGGACTTTCTTCGCGCGCCACTCCGCTTCGCGATCGGCCTTGCCCCACGCGGCGTACAGCTCGATGTAGTGATCGACGACTTCCTGGCTGCGCGGATGCTGCGGCCCGAAGTTCTTGTCGTCGACGACGATGCTCCAGGCCGTATCGAGCTCGTGCTCGGCCTCGCCGTACTTCTTCTCGCGCGTCAGGATCGAGCCGAGCCCGTCGTGCAT
This sequence comes from uncultured Rhodanobacteraceae bacterium, assembly GCA_937902695.1. Taxonomy (GTDB): domain Bacteria; phylum Pseudomonadota; class Gammaproteobacteria; order Xanthomonadales; family Rhodanobacteraceae; genus Dokdonella_A. Next base: position 1,420 of record CALFNI010000311.1, on the reverse strand, counting down.
GAGGCCGCGATACGCGCTGGTCTCGCCGAACGCCTTGTCCGCGTGCTCGACCGAGATGCGCGCGTGCTTCTCCGCTTCGGCGTACTCGCCGATGTCGCGCAGCAGGAGGCTGTAATTGTTCTCGGCGATGACGGCTGCGTAGCTGTCGGGCCCATAGAGTTTCTTCGAGAGCGTCAGCGCCCGCTCGTAGTAAGGCCGCGCTTCCTCGTTGCGGCCCTGGCCGCGGATCGCGCCGCCGAGGTTGTTGACGGTGCGATGCGTGATCGGATGCTCGGGGCCGAACAGCCGCTCGTCGATTTCGAGCAAAGGCCGCAGCAACTGCTCGGCTTCGACGTCGTTCTTGCTCTCGAGATCGACCACCGCGAGGCCGTTGATGACGCTCAGCGTCTTCGAGTTCTCCGGGCCGAACTTCGCCTTGTACTTCTCGATGAGCGGGTTGTAGATCCTGCGCGCCTCGTCGTAGCGCGCGAGATCGGAGTACGCGCTCGCGACGCCGTGCAGGCTGTCCAGCGTGTCGGCATCGTCCTCGCCGAGCGCCTTGACCTGCTTGTCGTAGGTCGTCTGGTATTGCTGGCGGGAGATCTCCGCCTTGCCGGCGTCGCGTTCGATGCCGCCGAGCCGGCTCTCGACGAGGAGCCGCATGCGGTTGTCTTCGGGAAGCCCCGCCAGCATCGCGATCGCCGCGTGCGCGCCGGTGAGCGCTTCGTCGAGGCGGCCGAGGTTGTCGAGCATCTCGGCGCGGCGCAGCGTCAGCTTCGCGCGCTCCTCGATGTCGATGCCGGCGCTGTCGGCGAGCGCGAGCGCCGATTCGTAATGCGTCAGCGCGAGCTTGTAGTCGCCGATCGCGAAATAGCTGTCGGCGATCGTGTGCTCGATCGACGCCTGCACCGGCGGCTGGCCCGCGAGCTCCTTGCCGGAGCGGTCGGCGGCCGAATCGAGCGCGAGCCGCATCAGGCTGCGATCCATGCCGCGCGCCTTGTCGGGATCGATGCCGGAGATCATTCCGCGCGCGAAATCGGCGACCTGGTCGGCTTTGGCGGCCTCCGTGCGCGCGGCGCGCATGCCCGCGATCGCGAGCGCGATGCCGGCGACGAGCGCCGCGGCGACGAAGCCTGCCGCCGCGATGCCGAGCCGGTGTCGCCGCAGGAACGTGCTCGCAAGGTACAGGCGGCTCGGCGGCATCGCCTTGAGCGGGCGGTGATCGCGGTAGCGGTCGAGATCCTCGGCGAGCGCGATCGCCGAGTCGTAGCGCTCGTTGCGGTCGGGCGCGAGCGCACGGCGCAGCACGGCGCGAAGCTCGCCGGGCACGGCGTCGATCGCTTCGAGCAGCTCGCTCGACGCGCCCGCGCTGAAATCCTCGCCGTCGCCGAGCAGCGTCTGCTGGAGCGTGCGCGCCGACAGGTGCGGCGAGGACGTCCCG
>CALFNI010000310.1 GCA_937902695.1 uncultured Rhodanobacteraceae bacterium | reverse complement strand
GCTGTGCCTGCGCGAGAGCGGGCGAAGCTGCTGCGAACGCGAACAATGCCGCCGCGGCGTCCCCGATGTCGCGCACGGACGTCGTGAAGACGGGCGCGTAGCCGGCCGCCGCCAGCAGGCCGACGACCGCGGCATCGACGCCGGCGATGGCACCGGCCGCGCGCGGCAGCGCCGCGATCGCATCGAGCACGCGCAGGCCGGCGATCGCGAGCAGCAAGCCGGGCGCGAACAGCGCGACGAGTGCCAACGCCGCGGTGCCTGCGTCGCCGGCGGGCGCGTGCGCGACGGCGCCGTAGTAGGCGGCTACCTAGAACAGCGGCACCGGTACCGCCTGCGCGGCGCCGTATCCGGCGAGGAACGCATCGTCGCCCATCCAGGCGGGCACGAGCGCGTCATGCAGCAGCGGCAGCACCACGTGGCCGCCGCCGAACACGAGCGCACCCGCGCGAAAGAACGAAGCTGCCAGCGCGAGACGCCCATGCGGCACGGCCAGCGCGGCGACGCCGAGCACGAGCGCGAGCGCCGCGAACAGAGCCAGCGCGAGCGCGGCGCCGCGGCGACCGATCGATCCTTCGCCGACGAGCGCGATCGCTTTGGCGTCGCGACAGGCGAACGCGCCGGCGACCGCGCCCGCGGCGATCGCCGCGATGCCGATCCAGGCGCCCTCGAACGCGATCAGCGTGCCGGCCACGCATGCCGCGATGACGGCTTGCGCCGCGCCGCGCAGGCGCCGCGCCATCGCGACGACGGCCTGCGCGACGATCGCGAGCGCGGCGAGCTTGAGGCCGTGCATCGCGCCCGCCGCGACCGCACCCGGGCTCGCCGGCACGATGCGCGCGAACGCGTAGAGCAGCAGCGCCGACGGCAGCGTGAAGCCGAGCCACGCCGCGAGCGCGCCCGGCACACCCGCGCGCACGTAGCCGATCAGGCAGCCGAGCTGGCTGCTCGCAGGTCCGGGCAGGATCTGCACGAGCGCGAAGAGCCGCGCGAACGCGGCGTGATCGAGCCATCCGAGCCGGCGCACGTACGCGCGCTCGAAGTAGCCGATGTGCGCAATCGGACCGCCGAACGACGTGAGCCCGAGTCCGAGCGCCTGCACGAAGACCTCGGCGGCGCCGCCGCTGCCGCGCGACCCTGACGCCATGGCTCAGGTCGTCGGCGGAACCGGCGCGGTGCCGTCGTCCTCGCTGCGCTCTTTCGCGCGGACGGGCGGCACCGCCGCAGCGCCGGCCGCCTGCAGCGATCGGCGCCTCTGCATCATTCCGGTCATGCTCGCCTCGTCGCCTCGAACTTTCCGGCTCGCTCAGCCGCGGCCTGCGGCTGCCGGTTCTGCGCGGCTGTCGGCGAGGATACGCCCGTCCTCCATCGCGAGCACGCGATCGGCGTGCGCGACCAGGCGCGGATCGTGGCTGACGCAGAGCACCGTCGCGCCGTGCGTCTTCGCGATACGGTGCAGCGTGTCGATCACGATCTGCCCGTTCGCGGCGTCGAGCGCGCTGGTCGGCTCGTCGGCGAACAGGAGCTGCGGCTCCTTGGCGAGCGCACGCGCGATCGCGACGCGCTGCTTCTCGCCGCCCGACAGCTCGGCGGGCCGCAATGCGAGGCGGTTGCCGAGGCCGACCTCTTCGAGCGCGCGCCGCGCACGTGCGCGAGCGGTCGCATCGTCGAGCCCGAGATAGCCGAGCGGCAGCGCGACCTGCTCGAGCGCGTCGAGCGCCGGAAAGAGGTTGAAACCCTGGAACACGAAGCCGGTGTGGTGCAGGCGAAAGCGTTCGAGCTCGATCGGCGAGAGCCGCGCGAGATCCTCGCCGAGCGCGATCGCGCGGCCCGCGTCGGGTTTCAGCAATCCGCTCAGGATCGCCAGCAGCGTGCTCTTGCCGCAGCCCGAGGGCCCGGAGACGAGCGTAAGCTCGCCCGCCTCGATTTCGATCGAAAGCCCGCGCAGCACGTCGGTGCGCACGGTTCCTGTCACGAACGATTTGTCGAGCGATTCGGCGACGAGCGCGGGCATGTCAGCGCAGCAGCATCGCGGGATCGGCGTGGCGCAACGCGCGCACCGCCGCGAGCCCGGAGACGAGCGCGATCCCCATCACGAGCGCCGCGCACGCGGCCACCGTGATCGCGTCGAGCTGCACCGGAACGTCGTGATGCTTCGCGAGCACGATGACGATCGCGGTCAACACGCCGCCGACGGCCAGACCCGCCGCGCCGACCCAGCCGGCCTGCTGCAGCACCACGCGGCGCAGATCGCCGAACGCGACGCCGAGCGCGTGCAGCGTCGCATACTCGCGGATCGAGCCCGCGACGGCGCCCATCAGCGTCTGGCTGGTGATGATCGCGCCGACGCAGAACACGACGAGCGCGAGCAGCACGACGCCGAGGCCCGCGCCGGTCCCGAACATCCAGTAGGTGACCGCGCGGTGCGCGAACGCGCCGCGCGTCCAGACTTCGTAGCGTTTCGTCGCGGTCGTCGGCTGCAGGCGTGCGCGCACCGCGTCGGCATCGGCGCCGTCGCGGAGCCTCACGACGTAGTACGCGACCTCGGTGCCGCCGTGATCGTTGTCGAGCCGCCGCGCCGTTTCGAGCGACGCGACGATGTTGACGCCGCCGAGCGCGCGCAATCCGTTCGCGACGCCGACGATGCGCACGCGATGGCCGTTGACGACCGCCCGCCCGCCGATGCCGAGCCCGAGCTTGGCAAGATCGGCGCGATCGACGATGACGCTGTCGGGTTCGTCGAGCATCGCGCGGAGCGTCGCCGGCAGCACGTCGGCGAACACCATCGCGTCGGCGCGCGTGTCGACGCCGGAGACGAACACCGAAAGCCCGCCGCGATCGGAGGGGCCGCGCCAGTCGCCGTCGATCCAGATGAACGGCTCGACGCGCGCAACGGCGGGATCCATGCGGAGCCTGATCTCCGTGTCGTTCGGAATCGGCCGGCCGAGCTCGATGCTCTGCGTGCCGGGATGGCCGACCCAGAGATCACCGCCCGAGCGCGTAATGTAGACCGCTGCGCTCTCGAAGATGCCGAGCACGAGCGCGGCCTGCACGAGCAGCAGCAAACCCGAGAACGCGACCGCGAACAGCGAGGGCAGGAAGCGCCGCCATTCGTAGACGAGCGTCTTGCGCGCGAGCGGCACCATCAGCGCGACGGCTCCGCGCTCGGCAGCGGCGCGCCGCCGAGCGATTTGTAGAGCGCGATGAAGGCGAGATTGCGCGCGTTCTCGGCGTCGGCCGCGTCGAGCTCGGCGCGCAGCGCTGCGCTCCTCGCGGCGGCGCGATCGACGTCGTCGGCGAGGCCGACGCGCCGCAACGTCGCGGCCGAGCCTTCCGCACGTTCGAGCGCGGCCGCGGCGCGCGCGAGCGCGTCGACGCGCTCGCGAGCACCCGCGAGCGTCGCAAGGTCGGTCTCGACTTCGGCGACGCCTTCGAGCACGGCCTTGCGATAGCCGACGACGGCGGCCTGCAGCGCCGCATCGCGTGCATCGACGACTGCGCGGCGCGCGCCCCAGTCGAAGATCGGGATATCGATCAGCGGACCGATCGCGACCGTGCTGTCGGCATTGGCGAGTTGCGTGTGGCCGACGATGCGCCACGCGGTCGTCAGCGAACCGCCGAGCGCGAGGCGGGGATAAAGATCGGCGTGTGCGATGCCGAGCTCGCCGGCGGCTTTCAGGATTTCCAGCTCGGCCTTGCGAATCTCGGGCCGCGTGCGGACGAGATCGGCGGGCGCAGTGTCGAGCGCGAAAGTGCCGAGCGACGGCGACGCTGCGCCCGTGATCGCGATCGGCCTGCTTTGGCCGAGCAGCACCGCGAGCTCCGCGCGATTCCGCTCGATCGCCACGCGAGGTTCCGCGAGCGCCGCTTCGGCACTCGCAAGCTCGGCCGCGCTGCCGTCCGTGTCGCTCGCGCTTGCGAGCCTGAGACGCTCACGCGTCGCGACGAGCGTGTGCTTGCGGCGCGACGTTTCGGCAAGCTGCGCCATCAGATCGAGCCTTCGCTCGGCCGCGCGCATCTCGACGTACGCGCGCACGACTTCGGCGACGACGGTCACGCGCGCCGCGTCGGCATCGACTTCGGCAAGGCCGACATCGGCCGCGGCGACGCGCGCATTGCTCTGGCCGCGGCCGAAGAAACCGAACTCCCACTTCGCATCGAATCCGGCCTGGAAATAGCTCGCGCTCGAATCGGGCGCGGGCTCGGCGAACGTGTGCGCGGCGAGGTCCGGCTTCAGCGCGGTCGAGGAGCGGTCCGCGAGCGCCCGTGCCGCACGGACGCGCCAGGCTGCCTGCTGCAGCGAGAGGTTTTCCGCGAGCGCGCGCTCGGCGAGCCGGTCGAGCTCGGCATCGCCGAACGCGTGCCACCAGCCGTGGAAGTCCGGCGCAGGCCCGAGCGCTCCGTTGTGGCGCCACGCCTCGGGCGCGTCCACGGGCGGTTCCGGCACCGGCGCGACACTGCATGCGCCGAGCGCCGCGGAAAACGCGAGCGCAAGCGCGGCGCGGGCGGTGACGGCGAAACGGCTGCGAAAGACGGTGGACATAGCCTGCATCGATGCACGGGGCCCGCGCGTTAAGATAACGCTCCCGGAACCGGCCCACTCCGGGCCCAAGCATTCAGGATTCGCGAGCTCATGACAATCCGGCGCCGATTCCTCGCGCATACGCCCTGGGACATCCTCCCGGTGCTGATGGGCCTCGGCCATCTCGCTTTTGTCGCATTCCTCTTCTTCGGCTTCCACGCGACGCCGTGGATCGCCTGGATTCCGCTCGCGCTGATCTACTCGATCTCGATCTCGTGGAGCATCAACTCGGTCAGCCACAACTTCATCCACAACGCGTTCTTCGTCTCGCCGCTGCTCAACCGCGTGTACAGCTTCATCCTGTCGCTGACCGACGGGTTCTCGCAGGAGTTCTACCACCACGTGCACCTGCGCCATCACGTCGGCAACATGGACCGCATCGGCGCGAACGGCTCGACGATCGATCCGCTGTCGATCTACCGCCACGGCAAGGACGGCCAGCCCGAGAGCCCGTGGACGTACACGTTCTACAGCTATTTCCGCGACGACATCGGCGAGTGCTACACGCGCCTCAAGGACAAGCATCCGAAGCTCGCACGCTGGATCCGCATCGAGATCGCGACCGTCGTCGCCGTCTATCTCGCCTGCCTCGTCTACGACTGGCGCGCGTTCCTCGCGCTCGTGCCGTTCTACTATTTCGGCCATTCACTGTCTTCGCTGAACGGCTACTACGAGCACTTCAAGGGCGATCCGGACACGCCGATCGCGTGGGGCGTCAGCACGTACAACAAACTGTACAACTGGACCTGGCTCTACAACGGCTTCCACGCCGAGCACCACTACCGTCCGAAGGTGCACTGGACGCGCATGATCGAGCTCCGCGACAAGATCCGCGCCGAGCAGCGCGCGAAGGGCGTTCACGTCATGGGCTGGTGCCACGCGCTGGGCTTCCTCGACCGCGCACCGCCGACGTACACCGTCGTCGCGAACCGCACCGAGACGAGTGCGGTCTGATCGCGACGCCGTTCACGCATTGAACGCCTGATCCGCGGGCGCAGGGCCTATACAATTCGTTGCCGTCCCGGCGGCGATGATGCCGCCCTCGCCCCCGAACCCCGCAGGGAAGCTCCCTCATGCACATGCGCGCGCTCACTTCATTCCTGATCCTCGGCGTCGTCTCGACGGCGGCGCATGCAGCGCTGGTCGCTCAGGAAAATCGCATCATCCAGCCGGTGAACCCGGATCAGCGCGTAG